>JAQVVS010000036.1 GCA_028698865.1 Candidatus Altimarinota bacterium
CAAAAAGAACATTTTTGAAATGGTATTCCAATTCGTTTTGGCTGATGGAAGATACTTCGTTTTTTGAATAAATGCAAAGCGGAACTAAAAGATCTTTTTTAATATAAAAATATGCGTATGATCTGAGGCCACCAGATTTCCCTCTATTTTGATCACTGCTTTTTATGCGAATTTTATAAATGGATTTTCCGATATATATCCATTGTTTTAGCTCAAAACTCTTTAATTCCTCTATCAAGTCTTTCTTTAACTTCGGAAATTTTTCCTGAAGTCTTTTAATTTGTTTTTTGAAATGATTTGTAAACAGGAATTGCATTTATATGTCTTTAAGTTGATCTTCGATCGATGGAATTTTGTTTATATCTATTTTTTCCAGGGCTCTATCCATCATGGCTATATAATCGTCCAATTTACTACTCTTTGTGAGCATGTAGTATTTGATCAAATATGTGATCGTTGCCGTCTGATTGCCAAGCCCTTCGCCTTCACGAATCATATCCAGTTCGGATTTTATTCTGTCATCAACTTTGATAAGTATGGATTTCATAGTCAACATGTTATATGTTTTTTATATAATAAGTATATATTATTTATATCCAATACGCAAATTGAATATTCTGAAATAGAGAATATCAGGCAAATATTAAATTTTCTTGACGTCAACGGGGTCCGGCTCTTTTCTCTCAAAACTCTTGCTCCAATAGGGTCCGCCTCTTTTCTCTCCGCTTCCTCAATGAGGATTTCCTCTTTTCTCTGCAAAAAATGTCCTCGTCGTCTAAAGCCGACTCCGGGCATTTTTTCTTGAGCAAAGTCCTACGCCTTCGTCTATTCTCGCGGAGCTCGAACAGACTGCGGCTTCGGACCGGAAATCTCGCCACTTTGCTCAATGGGGAAATACTGAAAAAGCTTGAAATTTCTTGCTCCTGACCGTCGCGAAATTTCTGCTTCAATGGGGTCCACTCAGCTTTCTACAAAATTTTCTTCGCTAATCGCTCGTAAATTTTTTGAAAAGCTGCCCTTCGGCTTCGGCAAAGTCTCGCAAAGCTCGCATTGCCTGCGCCTCCGGGACGTTACCTCTCCACTACCTGGTGCGCCCAGCAAGAATCGAACTTGCATCTAAGCCTTAGGAGTGCCTTGTTCTATCCATTGAACTATGGGCGCATTTTTCTTTAAAAGATCTTTATTCAGTTTTACTCAAAACAATATATCCCCTCTTTGACTCCGGTAAGTCGTTCCTCGATTTAAATGAAAAACTTTCCATCTCTTCTACTTGATCCGCTCCCAATTCTTTCATCAACTCTTTTTTGCCTTCTCCCGTACCTATTATCAACATTCTCGGATCTATCGCTTCCAAAATTTCCACAGCTTTTTTGCTTTCCAAATTCGTACCCTTCCCCGCATTCATCATCAAAATATCCGTATCTCCTATCTCTTTTACCATATCGCTGGTTAAAGAATGACCGAGTTCCCCGAGATGACAAATTTTTATTCCATCCAAATCAAATCTGAAAATCAGGGTAGAATCTGCCTTTTTACCTCCCTCTTCCTCGCTTTTTTTGCTCGTTTTCCAAGCCTGAAAAGCCACTATCGGCACTCCGCCAACCTCATATTCCCCTGGCCAATCACATAATTGAGTCATATATTCCACATCCACCGTATCCTCCTTTTTCAAGCTGGAAAGGACTATCTGTCCCCTCACTTTTCCCGCCTGCAAATCGGGATTTATCACTACCGTTGAGTCTTTTCCCTTGCAAACGAAGCAAGTGTTTCCCTGCCATGTAATATCCATAATTTTGGGCTTAAGTGATTTGTACGGGAAGCATACAAGACTTGTAAAAGATATGCAATATTTGCTAGGATACGACCTGCAAATTTAACTTTATACATATGTCGAAAATTACAAAAATTCATGCGCGGGAAGTGCTGGATTCAAGAGGAAATCCGACTGTCGAGGTGGAAGTTTTTACCGAAAAAGGCTTTGGGTCGGCGATCGTGCCGAGCGGGGCTTCTACAGGGGCTCACGAAGCTGTAGAACTTCGAGATGGGGATAAATCCAGATATCTCGGGAAGGGCGTTCTAAAGGCTTGTGATAATGCTAAGGCTGTTTTGAATGATGCTTTGCTCGGGATGGAAAGCGAAAATCAGGAAGCTCTCGATAAAAAAATGATTGAGTTGGACGGCACGGAAAATAAAGCGGTGCTCGGAGCAAATGCCATTTTGGGCGTATCCATGGCGTCCGCCAGAGCGAGCGCGAATGAAAAAGGTATTTATTTATATGAATATTTGAATAAAGATGCGTGCACTTTGCCGGTGCCGATGATGAATATTATGAACGGCGGAAAGCATGCCGACAGCGGACTTGATATTCAAGAATTTATGATTATGCCGGTAGGTGCGCCAAATTTTGCCGAAGCGCTCAGAATGGGAGCTGAAATTTTTCACAGTTTGAAGGGGATTTTGAAAGAAAATGGGCTCTCCACTTCCGTGGGTGACGAAGGAGGATTCGCTCCAAATTTGCCTAATAATGAAGCGGCTTTGGACTATATCATTCAGGCAATAAATTCTGCAGGATACAAACTTTGGAAGGATGTGATGATAGCTTTGGATGCAGCGGCGAGCGAATTTTTTGATTCCGAAAAACAAGTTTACAAAATCAAGGTCAACGGCACTCCCGAGCTTTTGTCTAGCGGAGATTTGGCGAATTATTATGATGTTTTACTTCGAAAATATCCGATTATTTCAATCGAAGACGGATTTAGCGAAGATGATTGGGATGGGTGGAAAAAATTTATGAGCTCGGTTGGGAAAACGATTCAAGTGATGGGAGATGACTTGTTGGTGACGAATGTAAAAAGGCTCGAGAAAGGAATAAATGAAAAAACTTGCAATTCCATTTTAATAAAACTGAATCAGATCGGGACTGTCACTGAAACCATCGACACGATAAAAATGGCAAAAAATGCAAATTGGACTTCCGTTGTTTCCCACAGAAGCGGAGAAACCGAAGACAGCACTATCGCGGATTTTGTTGTAGCAATGGAAACTGGTCAGATAAAAACCGGTTCGGCTTCCAGAACAGATCGCATTTGCAAATACAATCAGCTTCTTCGCATCGAGGAAAGACTTGGAGCTAAAGCCGTTTTTCTCGGTGGAAAAGCTTTTCACAATTTGGAAGAAGGGTATAGAGATTTACATAAAGAATTATTGAATTAAAAATATGGAAATACTGAAGGAATCCACAATTCGCAAATTATTGCCAAAAAGAAATTCTCGTTCTCATAAAGGAGATAACGGGAGAGTGCTTATCGTGGGAGGGAGTTTGGAATTTCATGGAGCACCCGTTTTGGCGGGGCTGGGAGCGCTTTATGGAGGCGCGGATTTGGTTTATCTGTATGTGCCAGAGTGTAATTTTGATGTGGTGAGAAGTATGTATCCGGACTTTATAGTGAAGAAATTTTCTGGTGAATTTTTGGGGACCGAATCAGTTTCGGAAATCGTAGAATTCGGGAAAAACATGGACAGTATTTTGATCGGACCGGGTCTTTCAAATCATGAAAATTCCATAGATGCGGTAATTGAAATCGTGAATAATTTGCATATTCCGACCGTGCTGGACGCCGAAGCCATTACCGCTTTGAAAAAAATCAAAAAATTTCCTTTGGAACAGCCGATTCTCGTCACTCCTCACGGAAATGAATTTGAAAATCTGGTTGATAGGGATATCGTCGTGGATGAAAAGGATCATAAATCCATCGTTATGCTCAGGTCTTTGTCGATGGATTTGAATATAAATGTGCTTTTGAAAGGTCACATTGATTACGTCGCTTCTTGCGAAGGGATGGTGGAAAAAAATATTACCGGAAATGAGGGAATGACCGTGGGTGGAAGTGGGGATGTTTTGGCTGGATTTGCAGCGAGTTTGATGGCGAGGAGATTGGATGCTTTTGATTCTGCTAAATGTGCCGCGTTTTATATCGGGAAAACTGGCGATTTGCTCAAAAAACAAAAAGGAGATAATTTTTCCGCGAGCGATCTGGCAATGGCTTTACCCTTTGCGTTGAAATGATTTTCACTTGAACCAGCCGCCCATTTCTTTTGCGGAGGCTTTTTTGTTTTTCATTATCAAAAAGCGCTTTTTCAGAATGCGTGGAAATCTTTTCACATATCCCAAATATCCTTTCCAAAGGTGCGGTTGCGCAAATGTGATATATAGTGGAGTTGCCAATTTTACCGACATAATCGGTCCGAAATCTTTCCAAAAAGATCCCCAAAGTTCGTTTTTCTTCTCCATCAAAAGTTGATTTCTGAAAGCTTTTTCTTTTTGAACTTTTATCGAATGTTTTTTTGCCCTGTCCTCCTCCATTTCGGAATGATAAGCGATCGCATCTGGCAGATAAACATTTTTCCATCCGTACAAAAGAAACCTCCAAGCCAAATCCATGTCCTCTTTGTATTCTTCAAAATCTTCATCAAAATATTCTTCCATGATTTTCACATTTTCCAAAGCCTCAACTCGATATAGCGGACAAATTCCCGATACTCCAAAAATCTCTTTTTCCTCGTTAAATTGCCCATCATCCACCATTCCTTTCCCCGCCTCCTCGATTCTCCTATTTCTAAAAGCCTTCAAACCGGAGCTATCTATAATGTCCGTCGGCTTTAAATTCACAAAATCATAAATAAAAATTTTTCCCGTAGCGGATGCGACTTTTGGGCGTTTTTGGCAATAATCTATCAATTTTTCGTAGTAATCCGGAGAAATTATCACCTCCGGTTCTATCACGGAAATATATTTCGCCTCTCTCCCAACCGCAATTTTTATCCCGCGATTTGCCGCTTTCGCAAAACTTCTATTATCCGTATTTGAAATTATGGTGACTTTCTTTTCGGAATCATAATTTTCGTGCATAAATTCTAGGCCTTCTTTGTCGGAAGAATTATTATCAATGAAAATCACATCCAAATTTCCGTACGACTGTTCCAGCAAAGATTGCATACACAATTTCAGGTGGTCGGGGGAATTTTGATGTACTATAATCACAATCAATTTGGCTTTCGGCTGAGGCTTTTCTTTGGGCTCAACTTTAATTGTTTTCCGACTAATCATAATGTATATTTATTCGTGCGTATAATTGCGCGAGTAGTCTATAAAAATACCGACATTATGTCCACACATCTTTTTACTTCCGAGTCCGTCACGGAAGGGCATCCCGATAAAATGGCCGACCAAATTTCAGATGGAATTTTGGATGAACTTTTGAAACAAGATCCTTCCAGTCGCGTGGCTTGCGAAACTTTGGTTTCAACAGGGCTTGTGCTTGTGGCTGGAGAAATTCGTACGAAAGGCTATGCTGATGTGCAAAAAATAGCGAGAAATGTAATCGAAAATATCGGCTATACGGATGCGACTTATGGATTTGATCACAAGGCATGTAGTGTGCTTACCGCTATCGATGAACAAAGTCCGGATATCTCGATGGGAGTGGATCCGGGTGGAGCGGGCGATCAGGGAATGATGTTCGGGTTCGCGTGTAATGAGACGCCTGAGCTTATGCCTATGCCGATTATGATGTCTCATAAATTGGTGAGGAGGCTTGCGGAAATTCGAAAACAAGGACTTTTGACATATCTCAGACCCGATGGAAAAAGTCAGGTGACGATTGAATATGACGGATTTAAGCCGGTGCGCGTTCATACGGTTGTCATTTCAACTCAGCATGGGCCGGAAGTGGAGCAACCTCAGATAAAAGCGGATATTATTGAGTACGTGATTAAGCCGGTTTGCGGAGATATGCTTGATGAAAACACTGTTTATCATGTAAATCCGACCGGAAGATTTATTATCGGAGGACCTCCTGGAGACACCGGACTTACGGGGAGAAAGATTATTGTGGATACTTACGGGGGAATGGGGCGCCATGGAGGAGGATGTTTTTCCGGGAAGGATTGCACAAAAGTGGATCGAAGTGGTGCGTATATGGGAAGGTATGTTGCAAAAAATATCGTGGCCGCTGGATTGGCTGACAGATGCGAAATTCAAGTGGCTTATGCGATTGGGGTGAAGGAGCCTGTTTCCATTTTTGTGGAAACTTTTGGAACGGGGAAAGTCTCTGAAGAAATTTTGGAAAAGGCCGTGAAGGAAAATTTTGATTTTTCGCCGAAAGGAATTATTGAAAATTTGAAATTGCTTGAACCGAGATTTGTAAAAACGGCCGCGTACGGACATTTCGGAAGGAATGAGGATGGGTTTACTTGGGAAGTTACAGATAAGGCGGAGGCTTTGAAAAAATATTTATAGAGTCTGTCATTCCCGCGAAGGCGGGAATCAATACCATTCTGGGACAACGATTCAATAGATTCCCGCCTTCGCGGGAATGATCCGCCTAGGCGGACGGGAATAATTCGCCACGGCTGACAAACAAAATAATTAACAATAAATTTATGAATTACAAAGTTCGCGATATAAAACTCGCCGCGCAAGGACTAAAAAACATTGAACTTGCAGAAATGAATATGGGCGCGCTGATGGAAGTGCGCAAAGAGATGACAAAATCTCAAATTTTTAAGGGACTGCGGATTGCAATGGCCTTGCACGTGACGAAAGAGACCGCGGTTTTGGTTAGAACTTTCAGATCCGCCGGAGCTGAAGTTTTTATTACAGGTTGCAATCCCCTTTCCACGCAAGACGACATCGCGGCTGCCCTCGCAAAAGAAGGAGTGCATGTTTACGCCCACAAAGGCGAAAGTGGAAAAGAATATTATGAATTTTTGAATTATGTAATCGCCGGAAAACCGCATATCACAATCGACGACGGATGCGATTTGGTTTCCGAAATTCACAAAAAACATGCTCATTTGATCCCCGAAATTATCGGAGGATGCGAGGAAACGACCACGGGAATTATTCGGCTACAAGCCATGGAACGCGATAAAGCTTTGAAATATCCGGTAGTGGCGGTAAACGATAATCTGACTAAGCATTTGATGGATAATTATTATGGGACGGGGCAATCGACTCTTGATGGTATCGTTCGAGCCACAAATTGTATGTTTGCTGGAAAAACGGCCGTTGTGGCGGGGTACGGAAGTTGTGGAAAAGGAGTTGCTCTTCGACTTCGAGGAATGGGATCTAATGTCATTGTGACTGAAGTGACGCCTTTTAGAGCGCTGCAAGCTGTGATGGACGGGTTTAGAGTCATGAAGATGAAGGATGCCGCTAAAATCGGAGATTTGTTTGTGACTGTGACGGGAGATATCGATGTGCTTACGGCCGATCATGTAAAAGATATGAAGGAAGGCGCTATTTTGGCTAACAGTGGTCATTTTGATTGCGAAATAGACGTGGAAGGAATAAGGAAAAAAGCGAAATCGGTTCGAACAATTCGTCCTTTTATGGATGAATTTGTTATGGCTAACGGCAAAAGAGTTTATATTTTGGGAGAAGGCAGGTTGATAAATTTGGCGGCAGCGGAAGGTCATCCGAGCGAAGTAATGAGTTTGAGTTTCTGCGGACAAGCTAAGGCGTGTGAATATTTGGTGAAAAACAAAGGGAAATTGGCGCCTACAGTACATACTTTGCCCGAAGAAATCGACACTTACATTTCCGGTCTTCAGCTAAAAGCGATGGGTATAGAAATCGACAAACTCACTCCGGCTCAACAGAAATATCTGAGTAGTTGGGAGAGTGGAACTTAGGCTCGGAAATTTTTACTTATATTATCTATTAAATCGCTTATTAGCGTCGGTTTTAATTTTGCAACTTTTTGCATAATTAATCTTTTCTCCATCGTGAATAAATTTGAATAATGGATATACGATTCACGCGTTAAATATCCTTCTTCTAATGCATCGGTTGATATTTTTGACCTATATTGTCCATCTCCAACGGTAGTTACCGGAACTAAAATTATGTCTTCTCCTTTGTTGAATCTTTCATTAGAAACAATGACGGCAGGTCTTATTTTTGATTGTTTTAATGAGCTAAATGGATAGTCAGCTATTACTATATCTCCTTGATTCATAAACTATTTAATTAGAAATAAATCTTCGTTTGAGTCGTCCATCCAATCTTTTTCCAGCGCGTGATCTATCGTTTTGTAATACTCCAGATTTTTTGAAGGCATTTTTTTAGGTTTAGACATAAAATAATGCTTTCTTATCAAGTGTCGCAAAAATTCGCTTCTGTTAGCAAATTTTTGTGTTTTTACTTCTCTATCAACAACCTCCGCAAGCTCTTTATTTAAAGAAATGTTCATTGTAATCATCGCCATAGATATTGGTTTTAACGATATTATCGACATTATTTTAGCAAAGTTTGGCATAGCTTGTCAAAATTAGAGTTTTTTAGAAAGGTCATGCCCGGGTGGGCTTTTAAAGTTTTTTATGGGCATGACCTTAGGTGTTTTCGCAGGGAGGTAGCGGTTTTTGAATTATAAACTCTTCTACATCGGTCCCCACTTGCTTTCTATGGCGATATCTTTATATCAGCCAAATATTAAAAATTCGTTAAATTTTCTTAAATTTTTCCTGAAATTCAAAA
>JAQVVS010000037.1 GCA_028698865.1 Candidatus Altimarinota bacterium
GGAGTGGATACCTCGAAGATCTCACTGTCTTCTAGCGCCTCTAAACGGTGGATAGTATATGGATGGACGTCCATTTTGTCACCTGTATTTAAAATTTTGACTTGCAGGTTGTTTGCGTCTGTGCCGAAAGAAAATTTCACTTTTCCATTATAGATGTATTGAGTTTCCTCCTTTTTTTCGTGATATTGAAGGCTGTAACGGTGTCCTTTTTTCACTTTCAAAATCTTTCCGGCGTATTTATCCGTATGTGCAAACCAAATTTCCTCCCCCCATGGTTTTGGTTTTATTTCAATTTCGTGATTTTTGCCCATAAATTTTTGCTTCACAAATTTGCCCGTGAAGTATACTCAAAAAGTTTCTTTTTTGGAAGGGAAAATTGGCTTTCAGTGGTCTAATGATTTGAAGGTTGTGATCAAAATTGTCAAATTTTATAATTTCGACTGGAGTTCTTTTATTCTCTTTGCATCTTCTTTTTTGCATACTAAAATGCCGGTTTTTGTTTCTATCACAATCATATTTTCCAGGCCTATCGATATGATTTTTCTGCCTGTTTCCGAGTAAATTATGGAATTTTTGCAATCCAGAGATATAGAATTTTTTCCGGTTTTTTTTGAAACGAATTCCCAAACTGTTTCCCAAGTTCCCACGTCCGACCACTTTAGGTTTTTTGTCTTTATAATGCGAATTTCCTTAGGATTTACTTTTTCCATGATCGCATAATCTATAGAAATTTTTTCCAAAGTTGGGTATATGGAATTTAGAGTTTTTTTCTGATCTTTCGTGTCGTATTTATTCATCATTTTTTCGAACTTTTTGTAAGTGTCCGGAAGAAGTTTTTTGTAGTGTTCAATGAGCGTAGAGGCTTTCCATACATAAAGTCCAGTATTCCATAGATATTTTTTGGATTTTACAAATTGTTTTGCTTTTTCCAGCGTTGGTTTTTCTACAAATTTATCCAGATTATATATTTCTACTTGATCTATTTTTTTGTTCAGTCCTTTTGTTTTTACGTAGCCGTAGCCTGTATTTGGCTCTATGGCTGGAACTTCTATTATGTTTAGAGTGTTTTCTTTGATGGCTAGTTTTTCCGCGATTTTTAGACTTTTTTGGAATTCTTTTTTGTTTTCAATGATGTGGTCTGCATAAATAATCGCCATAACTTCATTTGGATGTCTTTTTGCGATAATTGCCGCCGCAAGTCCTATGCACGAAGCTGTATCGCGCATTGCCGGTTCTATGATGATGTTTTTATCAGGAATTGTCGGACAGAGTTTTTTTACCAATTTAAGATGTTTTTCGTTTATTGCCAGATAAATATCGTTTTTTTCAAGGAAACTTACTCTATCTATGGCGTCCTCTATCATTGTTTTGTCTGAAGCGATTTTGTGAAACTGCTTTGGTTGATCCTGTGTGGATAATGGCCAAAGTCTTGTTCCGCTTCCTCCTGCGAGAATGACTGCTTTCATTGAAAAATATTTATTTTTTAAATTCGTTTGTGAGTATACCGTATCTTATTTTATTGTGCCAACGATTGTATTTATAGGTGGCATGCCTTGTAATTCCTTCTTTTTTGAATCCGCATTTTTCAAGAACTTTTTGGGATTTTATATTTTCTTCGAAGACCGCTCCGTAAATTCGATGTAATTTCAGTTTTTTGAATGCGAAGTTCATTATTGTTTTTGCGGCCTTTGGGATTATTCCTTTTCCCCAGTATTTTTTACTAAGCCAGTATCCTATTTGGGCGTTTTTATTTTCCCAATTAAAATTTTCCAAGCTTATTATTCCGACAATTTCTTTTTCCGGAGGTATTGTAATTCCAAAAACATAAGATTGATGCTTTTTGCTTTTTTCCAGAGTTTTTCTTATCCAGGCTTCTTGATCTTTTATATTGTAATTTTTTGCGGGCTGGAAAAGTAGCCATTTTAAAATTTCTGGCTTATTAAAAATTTCGTATATGGGTTTTGCGTCTGAGGGCTTCAGTTTTCTTAAGTAGAGATCCGGTGTTTTGATTAAATCAGGTTGATCTAATTTTTGCACTTTTCTTCTGTTAAATTCCCAAGAGCGATAAATAAGATATTAAAATAATGTCTCCAAAGAATATCATAACTGTTGTTCCTATTATTAAAAATGGGCCGAATGCGATCGCTGATTTGCGATTTGCTTTTTTCGACATTATTAAAATTATTCCTATGATTGAGCCTAAAATGTACGCAATCACCAGCGCTATTAAGCCTTTTTCCCATCCCAATAAAAATCCCATCAAGACTCCCATTCGAAGGTCTCCGCCTCCCATCCATTTTCCTTTTGAAATTAAAATTTGAGCTAAGAAAAACGCAAAAATCATTCCTCCTCCGATTATCATGCTCAAAAAATTTGGTTCATGTAAGGCTATTCCTTTTGCGAATGCTATTACGATTGCTGGAATTGATAGAGAGTCGGGGATTTCTTGATACATATAGTCGTAGAAGAAAATTCCTATCAAAAGGCTGAATTGCACTATGTAAAAAATAAATAATGCAAATGTTTGCCAGTCTATTGCAAAGAGGGGAGTTTCTATCAGGAAATTGAAATTTAAAAATGTGGCGAGGAATGTCAGTCCGGCAGCTAGTTCCAAAGTAAGGTAGTGCGAGGATATTTTTTCTCCACAAAATCCGCATCTTCCTCTTAAAAACAGCCAGCTGAAAATTGGCACCAAATATTTCCATTTTAGTTTTTTCTTGCATGCCGGGCACATTGATCTGGAAAACATTATTCCTTTTTTCTTTGTTTTAAGTCTGTGGATGACTACGCTTAAAAAACTTCCGATTGCTGTGCCGAGTATGAAAATGATTGTCGATATTAGTAGGGTCATTTTTTAATTGTTATTTGTGGATGATTGATTTGTGAGGTTTTGAATTTTGATTTTTGCGAGATTGCCGACAGAGCTGCCTTGGCCCAATAGGAGGGCTTTGTAGTAAAATTCTTTTGCTTTTTCTGGCATTTCCAGTTTTTCGTATAATATGCCGATGTTTATATATATTGCATCCAGATTTTCATCCATTTCCAGAGCTTTTTGGAGGTTTTCTTTTGCTTTCTCAAAGTCGTTTGTCGCTATATAAGCCCATCCCAAAAGGTTGTAACTCATCGCTTCATCCGGGAAATCTTTTACTGCTTTTTGGGCTAAATCAAGGGCTTTTTCTGGGTTGTTGAGCTTTTCTATGTGTATCCAAATCAATCTGTTGAATATATCTGTATTCCCGGAATTTGTTTTTAAAATTTCATCGTATTTAGCAGCGGATTCTTCGTATTTTTTTTGATGCATGTAGATGTCGGCGAGTTTCATATTTAGAATATTTTTTTGCGCATATCCTTTTTTGTCCGCTTCTTCCAGATAGTATGCCGCTCTTTCCAGATTGTTGTTTGCGAAATAAGATATTCCTAGAAAAAAGAGTGTTTCAGGTTTGTCCGGATATCTTGTTTGAGCGTTGGAAAATGCGTCTATCGCGTCTCCGATTTTTCCGGTTTTTAGGTATGCGTATCCCAAAATTATCCAAGGATCTCGATAATTCGGTTTTTGGTTTATTACGTCGTAGATTAGGGGAATTGAGGCTTCGTATTGTTCAGTTTCAGTCAAAGCTTTTGAAATTAGCGTTTCCAGAAAGAGGGGATCACCTTCTTTGTAAGAGGCGAAATTTTTGTATTTATCTAAAAATTTTTGAGAGTATTCGGTGAGAAGTGCGTTTTTGTATTCTTTTGTTGCTATTATTTCTTTGAAAAGTTTTTCCGCTTTGGCGAAATCTTTAAAGAGGGTGAGAATTATTGCGTTGTAATATTTTGTTTCAATTTTGTCTTGGTCGAGAGTTACGAGGTAGTCGCGGGCCTTTTCAAATTGCCTCGTGTTCAAGAATGCCTGTATTACGCCGATTTGGGCGGCTGAAGATTCGGAATTGATTTTTAGAGCTTTCAGGAAATAATCGTAGGCTTTTGTTGGTTCGTTGTTTTTTATGTATGTTTCTCCAAGTTTTATGTATGGAGTTATGTTTTCTGGGTTTCTTTGGAGGGCGTATCTGTAGTTTTCGATCGCGAGTTTGTAATTTTTTATCGAAAAATATTTATCTCCGAGCTCCAAGTGTTTTTCGTAGGTTTGAGTTGGTTTTTCTGAACTGGAATCGGCAGGAATTTTATTTTCTTGAGTTGTCTTTATTACTGTGTTTATTTTGTCTTTCAAGTCTATTCTGTCGGGACTAAAAATATTTATGGCGATGAAAATGCTTCCGATTATTATAATTCCCCATAAAATTGTAATGGTTTTTTTCATTTTGTTTTTAGCTGTCTTAATGAATTAACTGAGCATAAAGCTAATGCTATTGCGTCTGCCGCGTCATCTGGTTTTGGTACTTTTGATAGGTTTAAAATTATTTTTATCATTTCTTGGACCATTTTTTTATCCGCTTTTCCGTATCCGCAAACCGCTGATTTTACTTGAAGTGGAGTGTATTCGTCTTGAGCTATTTGGTTTTCTTCAAAAATTTGTAATATAACTCCTCTGGCTTGAGCTACGGTTATTGCTGTTTTTACATTTTTACTGAAAAATATTTTTTCAATTGATGCGCGTGTCGGTTTCCATTTTTTAATTAGAGTTTTCAGGTCTTGCGCTATTTGGTTTAACCTTGTTCCCATTTCCAGTCTTGTGGCTGTTTTTATGCATCCGTAGTCCAAAAGTCGTATTTCTCCTTTGCTTGTTTTTTCAATTATTCCAAAGCCTGTGGTAGCCGTTCCGGGGTCGATGCCGATTGTTATCATTTATATTTTGTAGGTTGAAATTATTTTCTCTTGTTCACTGGCACTTCCTACAATCACTATTCTTTGTCCTTTTTTTACTTTTTTTATTTTTTTCAAGAATGATATTATTTCTTCTGTTTTTTTCATTCCTTTATTCTTTATGTTGTGTATGAAAATTTTATTTAGGCCCCAAGTGAGACAGAGTTCTCTAGCGATGGATTCGTTTTCGGTTATGGTGATAATAGTGATGAAAGGTCTGTATTTTGCCACATGTCTTGCGGTATATCCGCTTTTTGTATATACGACGATAAAGTCTGCGCTTGTGTCTTTTGCGAGTTCGCATGCGTTTGCGCAAGTGGCGTTTAATGCTCCAAAGGCTCTTCTGGCGTAAATGTTTTCCAAAATTTCAGGATGTCTTTCCATTTCTTTTTCCACGGTTATCGCTACTTTGCTTAGAGTTGCCGTGGATTTGAAAGGATATTTTCCTACAGCTGATTCGTTAGATAGCATTATTGCGTCGGTGGAGTCGAATACGGCGTTTGCGGCGTCGGAAATTTCAGCTCTGGTGGCTATTGGGTTTTCAACCATTGATTGTAAAACTTGAGTGGCGGTGATTACCGGCTTTGCGTATTTGTTTGCTAGGGCGATCATTCTTTTTTGAACAATTGGGACTTGGGCGGCTGGAATATCTATACCCAAATCTCCTCTGGCAACCATAACGGCGTCTGTGATTTGTATTATTTTTTCCAAATTTTTTACAGCTTCATGTCTTTCGATTTTTGCGACTATTTTTGTGTCTTTTTTGTGTTTTGTTATAAGTTTTCGCAGTTCTTCAATGTCTTTTGGAGATCTGACGAATGAAAGAGCGACGTAGTCTACATTGTTTTTCAGGCCGAATTCCAAATCTTTTTTATCTTTTTCGGTAATGGGTTTTGCCGAAATTGATGCGGTGGAAGAATTTACTCCTTGATTGCTTTTTAATAATCCTCCCGTTTTAGCTCTGCAAAAAAGTTTGTTTTTTATAACTTTTTCTATTTTGATTTCGATAATTCCATCATTAATTAGAAGGACGTCTTTCGCTTTTGCATCCTTTACTATTTCTTTGTATTGAATTGGGATTATTATTTCTTTTGAATTTCTTTCTCCGATTATTTTTTCGGTTGTGATGGTTAATTTTTCACCTTTTTTTATTTGGATTCCTTCTTCCGGCAAAATTCCAAGTCTGATTTTCGGCCCTTGGAGGTCTTGGAGAATGGCAATCCTTCTGCCTAGTTGTTTTTCGGCTTTTCGAAGATTTTTTATTATTTTCAGATGATGGGCATAGCTTCCGTGCGAAAAATTCAATCTAGCTACATTCATTCCGGCGTGAATCAGATTTGTTATTTCGGAAAAAGAGTCGCTGCTTGGACCAAGAGTGCAAACAATTTTGGTATTTTTTGTGTACATAGGAAAGGAGGAAAAGTTCTTGCGTGAATTATAGCAAGAATCATTTTTTTTTGGAACAACTATTTAACCGTTACGCTTTTTGCCAAATTTCTAGGCATGTCTGGATTGTTTTTGCGAAGGACTGCAAGTTGATATGCTAAAATTTGGACTGGGATTATGTTTACAATCGGGTATGAATCTCCCGTATCAGGAACTTTTATCCAGAAATCGAAAACTTCTTCTTTTATCGGAGAAACCCCGATGATGTATCCGCCTCGCGCTTTTACTTCGATGGCGTTCGATAAAATTTCATTTCGATATTCGTTATTTTCCACGAGGACTATAACCGGAGTGTTTTTTGAAATTAGCGCTATAGGACCGTGTTTTAATTCTCCTCCCGCAAATCCTTCTGCGTGAATGTATGAAACTTCTTGCAATTTGATTGCCGCTTCCAGAGCGATTGGATAATTTGCGTTTCTACCGATGATGTACATGGATTCTACGTCTTTTATTTTCTTTGCCAATTTCATAATGTGTTGTTCGTAACGAGGATTTAACATGTCGTTTATTTGGCTTGCGGTAGAGATTAAAAGTTGTTTACCTTCATTGATTCCTCCGTTACAGGCGTATGCGAGCAGAGTTAAAATTGCGAGTTGAGAAGTGGTGGCCTTTGTTGATGCGACCGCTTTTTCGATTCCGGCTTTTATCGGAATTACTATATCTGCCATTCTTGCTATTGAAGAATTTTCGGCATTTACTATCGCGACTATTTTTACTCCTTTTTGTTTCGCGATTTCTATCGCTTCCAGAGTGTCCGCTGTTTCGCCCGATTGAGAAACTGCTATCATCAAACTTTTATTTGTGAGAAAGTTTTTTTGGCTTCTGAATTCTGATCCGAATTTGAAATTAATGTGTTTTTTTGCGATTTTTGCGAATAAATATTCTCCAACCATGCAAACTTTTCCAGCCGTTCCACATCCAACTAAGTATGTTCCGTATGCTTTTTTTATTTCGTTTGCGACACGTTCTATGATTTTTGGATCTTGATTTATTGCTCTGGAAAGAGTGTCTTTTTGTTCGGTGATTTCTTTTATCATGAAGTGGGGGAATTGGCCTTTTTCCGCACTTTCGATGTCCCAATCTATTTGGACTTTTCGTTTTTGGATGTGAGCATTTTCCTCAATGTCAAAAAATGAAGTTTTTTTGTTGTTTATGAATGCCAATTGATTGTCGTCCAGATAAATTACTTTATTTGTGTATGCTAAAAATGCAGGGATGTCTGAGGCAATAAAGTATTCGTTTTTGTTTTCGCCAACTCCGATAATGAGAGGAGATCCTTTTCTTGCGGCGATTATTTCGTTTTCATCTTTTTTCATTACGACGATCGCGTATCTGCCTTCCATTTCTTTTATGGCGAGTTTCACACTATCTTCAAATGAGTGTTTTTTGCAGTATTCTTCTATCAAATGAGCTATCACTTCCGTATCGGTTTCGGAAATGAATTTATGGCCTTTTTTGATTAAGTCTTTTTTAATAGTGAGGTAATTTTCTAGAATTCCGTTGTGAACCAAGACTATTTCTTTGTTTTCTGTAAAATGAGGATGAGCGTTTTTTTGAGTGACTCCTCCATGGGTTGCCCAGCGTGAATGTCCGATTGAGATATTTGATTGAGCTGGATTTAAGTCTTTTATTTTTACATCGCTGATTTTCCCGATTTTTTTGTGAATGATTATATCGTTGGGGATTTTGTAAGCGATGCCCCACGAGTCATATCCTCTGTATTCTAATTTTTTGAGCCCTTCTATGACCAATTTCGGAGCGTTTTTTTTAGGTCCGTAGTAAGCAAATATTCCACACATAAAACAATTTTTATAAAAACATTTAACGCGAGCAATTTTAGATAAAAGGATGGTTAAAAGGAAGGCAAAAGGGTTGACATGCTCTTTAAAGAGTTTTTTTAGTCTTTGTTAGATTTTTTGTTCCTGTCTTTGTTATTAAAACCATGTCTTCGATTCTGATTCCAAATTTTCCTTCCAGATATATACCTGGCTCTATCGTGATTATTGAATTTTCTTTCAGTTTATCTTTGTAATATTCCGAAAGAGATGGTCGTTCGTGTATGTCCAAACCTATTCCGTGTCCGCCGGAATGGCCATAAGCGCTTTTATATCCCGCTTTTTTTATGATATTTCTGGATAATGAGTCCGCTTTTTTTCCTGATATTCCTGCTTTGATATTTTTTATAGCTGTTTCTTGAGCGAGGAGGACTAT
>JAQVVS010000038.1 GCA_028698865.1 Candidatus Altimarinota bacterium
TTTAATTCTTCTTTCTTTGCTCTGATTCTTTCAGCTTCGGCATCTGTTTCGGCATCTTCAGTTAAAGTCGCGAGTTTTGTCTCTAATTTAGACCCAAATTCACTCTTGAACTCAACAAGTTGTTCTGGTGTCAAAGGCTTATCTACTCCTGTGTCCACAAGGTCTATCCATGTCTTATATTCCGCGTCTAATTCTCCTGAAACTCTGCTGGCTAATTCTTTAAATTGAGCAGATTGATCGTCAGAGATGGCCCATTCTTTAGCTTTATCTTTAACTTCTTTTAAAGCTTTGTCTGCCAGTTCCTTGGCTTTTTCCAAGGTTAAGCCTTCTGGAGCTTTCTCTACCTCCCTGAATGGGGAACTTTCATGTCCTCCAGCGAAGTGGACTAATCTTGATTCTGAAATCAGATTGTTTAGGGCTAAATGTGAGAATGTTTTCATTTTTGTTTTTGTTATTTTTTAAAAATTATTTTAATTAAATAGTACTTTCTGATGCTTGTGCTCTACCATCGCGATATTTAGATATAATCGCTTTATCTTTTACGGCTACATTTCCTAATGCAGTCATTGAGTTGCTAACTTTATTTACAAATCTCATAAAAATTCTACTAGGAAGTGTGTCCTTTTCTCTCTCTACAAAAAACTTGCAAAGATCTCTTTGCTTAGCTTCAGAGAGTTTTGACATTTTATTAAGAGACTTCTGTTTTTCCTCTTCTGGAAGGGTTTTAAAGTTATCCGACTCCTCCAAGACTACTCTCAAAAAGTAATCTTTTATAACATCTAAATTCGCCATTTTTGTTTGTTTTTATTTTTTAAATCTTTTAATTCTATCATTTTTTAAAAAATTTTTCAAGCTATTTGCGGAGAAACTTGTATAAACGATATCCTATATAGAGAAGTTTTTTGAATGGATATTCTTTTGATGGGAGATAGGAAATGTGCGCGCCTCCAAATTTTTTCTTGAAATCAGTGACTCCCGCCCACGGGTGATTTCTTACGTTTTCCGGAGAAATCCCGAGAAAATCGTATACTTTGAAATCTTTTTGTTTGGCCTCTTTTATGACTGTCCATTGTAGAAGATATGGGGCCATGACATTTCTAAAACTGTCGCTGGATGCTCCATAATAGTAAGTCGCTGTATCTTTGTAGAAGGTGGCTATGAGGCCGGCGATGATTTTGCCTTGATGTTCGGCGAGGTAGAGGGAGGCTTTTTCGGATAGAGTTTCCAGCATCGCTTTATATACGCTTTTTCTGTGTCCATAAAATTTGTCGCGCATCGCGGTTTCGTGAAGAATTTTGTGAAAGGTGTCGAGATCTTTTTCAAATTGTTCTTTGTTTTTTGGATCACTTTTTCGAATAGTCACCCCTTTTTTTTCGGCTAGGCGAATGTTGTATCGGCCCTTCGGTTTCATTTGTTCCAAAATTTCTTTTTCGGATTTTGTAATGTCTAAAATCAATGTATCTTCGGGCTGAAATCCCAGATGACTGGTAAAAAACCAATTTAATTTCGGCCATTTTTTATATGAAGATTTTTCGAGTGGCGGGTCCATTCTGAAAAAAATTGAATTTTCTTTTTGTGCGATTTTTTTAATTTCTTTCAAAAGAAGCTGAATGTTTTTTTTGAAATGTTTTGATTTGTAATCGAGAAGCGGGCCTCTGCCCGCGTACAGCCATGATTTTCCTTTTGCGAGGCCGTGTCTGATAACAATAGTTCCGCCAAAAATCTTTTTGCGATTTTTTAAAACGACTATCCAGTATCTTCCTCTAGTTGGAATTTTTGCCTGAAATTCGCCCCATTTCGAAGTTTGACTCATCGTCCCTAATGGATGGTCAAAAACAAATTTGTCCCAAATGGCTTCCTGTGATTTGCTTAGTATTTCGACTTTCATCGGGGAAGATTGTACATTAAATAGGGCTCGCTCGCTACTAATTCAACAGAGATTCCCGCCTGCGCGGGAATGACAGAGAAATCGGGACGCTACCTCTCCACTAGCTCAATGGGGTCCGCTCAACTTTCTACAAAATCTGCTTCACTGCTCGTTTGCAGATTTTTTGAAAGTTGCCCTTCGTCTACGGCAAAGTCTCGCAAAGCTCGCATTGCCTGCGCCTCCGGGACGCTACCTCTCCACTAGCTAATCTTGTTTCTCAAGAATGCAGGGATGTCCAATTCGCTCTCGGTTTGCTTTATTGGCATTGAGCTGGACGAGGAACTTTCTGTGGAAATACTTGGGGATCTGTGTCCGAAAATAGATGGACGAACAATCGAATCTTTTTGCTTGTAATCAAATCCCGTAGCAATAACCGTGATTTTTACTTCTCCGGTATATGAATCGTTTATTACAGCACCAAATATAATGTTTGCGTCTGGATCGGCCGCTTCGGTAATAATTCTAGAAGCTTCATCCACTTCAAACATTCCGAGATCGTTTCCACCCGTGATGTTGTATAAAATTCCTTTTGCGCCATCGATTGACATTTCCAAAAGAGGACTTTCAACGGCCGCTTTAGCCGCTTCAGATGCTCTGTTTTCTCCTGTTCCATATCCAATTCCCATAAGAGCAGATCCTGAATTTTCCATGACCGCTTTTACGTCCGCAAAGTCGGCATTTACAAGTCCGTGAACAGTGATAATATCAGCTATTCCTTGCACACCTTGGCGAAGAACATCGTCCACCACTATAAATGCGTCGTTCATCGGCGTCTTTTTGTCTATGATTGAAAGAATCCTGTCATTTGGAATAGTGATCAATGCATCAACTTTGTTTTTCAAATTTTCAAAACCTTCTTCGGCGTGAGTCGTTCTTCTTTTTCCTTCAAAAGTAAATGGGCGAGTCACCACCGCAACAGTCAAAATTCCCATTTCTTTGGCTACTCCCGCAATTACAGGAGCTCCTCCTGTTCCCGTTCCTCCACCAAGTCCACAAGTGATAAAAATCATATCACTTCCTTCTATTGCTTCTTTGATTTCTTCGATACTTTCTTCCGCCGCTTGACGACCGATATCCGGATTTGCTCCAGCTCCAAGTCCCCTAGTAGTAGCTTTTCCGATATTTATTTTTATCGGAGCTTCGGAATGGTATAGCGCTTGTGCGTCTGTGTTTATTGTAATAAATTCAATTCCTTTTACTCCAGATTTGATCATTCTGTTTACAGCGTTGCATCCGCCTCCGCCCACTCCCAATACTTTTATATTTGCAACAGGCGTGATGTCGGGCATAACTTCCTGCGTTCTGGTTCTCCCTGTTTTTGGGCGAAAAGCAGTTCCCGAAGAATTGGAAGAAAATAAATTTTTCAAGTCTTGAGTGTTATCATCATGTAAGGCCATATGCTTGGTTGTTAACGAATTAAGCCATTTTATATGTAAAGGTGGCTATTATTGCCCATGAGTTGACAGACTGTCAACATCAAACTAAATTCGGGGTTGCGTTATGGGAATAAATGTTTTAGCCAACCCTTTACTCCACTGAGACCCTTCTTTAGATTGATCCCTTTAAAGCCACCATGATGACGCCCTTCGTATCTTGATCCCCAGATAAGAAGCCCTATTGCGGTTGCATATGCCGGGTCATCGATTTTGTCGACCACTCCGTCATAGTTCTGCGGAAATCCTATCTGAGCAGGTAAGTTTAATGTTTCTCTAGCCAAATCTATCACTCCTGGCATTTTTGATCCAGCTCCAGTCAAAATAACTCCGGCCGGAAGCATTCCATCTCTGTGAATTTTTGCCAGTTCATCTTTCACCAAAATAAAAATCTCGTGATATCTGGCTTGGATAATTTCCACCAATTTTTTCTTTGAAATAACATGTGTATCTATTTTGCTTATCAATGAAAGATCTATTGTTTCTCTTTCACTAACATCTTCCGGAATAACTCCCCCGTATTCTATTTTTATTTTTTCAGCGGTATCAATGGAAGTGCGCAATCCTATTGCTACATCATTCGTAACGTTTTCTCCACCAACAGGAATTACCGCAGTATGCAAAGTTGCTCCATCTTCAAAAACGCTCACCGCGGTTCCTCCGCAACCTATATCCACAACCACAACTCCGAGCTCTTTTTGGCGTTTGGTAAGAACGGATTCCGCAGGCGCGAGACAACTCGGAATAACATCATCGATATCAACTCCTGATTGCAAAACGCATTTTTCGATATTCTTAATGACTGGTTCAAATCCGGTGATAATATGAGTCTCAACTTCCAGCCTGATTCCAGTCATTCCCACTGGATATTTTATTCCTTTTTGTTCATCAACTGTAAAAGTTTTGGGAATGATTCGGAGAATTCTGCGATTGCTTGGAATGGTGACTGCTTGCGCCGCTTCGAGAACGCGATCAACATCATCTTCCGAAATTTCGTTTTCGGATTGGGAAACCGCTATAACTCCTTTTGAATTTATAGATTCTATATTGTTTCCACCCGTTCCCAAAAAAACATGATTTATGGGCTCGCCAGCCATTCTTTCAGCATCTTCAAGAGAAGCAGAAATGCTGTTTATCGTTTCTTCCACATCTATCACCGCTCCTTTTCGTAAACCCGTCGATGGAGCAATTCCCACTCCTATAATATTCGGTACAGGAGAAGATTCGTCCTGCACGCCAACAACCGTTCTGATTTTTGAGCTTCCTATATCGAGACTTGCAATAATCCTTGGTTTTGCCATATTTAAAAAAATTTATAGCCCTTTAGTGTTCTTGATATTACTAGATATGCCTTTTTCTTACAACTGCTTTTGAATAAATTGTTTATTTCGGAGGAAGGCGTGTATAAAATTTTTATTCGGTCGGGGGTGGCTTTTTGGTGCGGAAATTTTAGAATAGAGTAGGTTGGGTTTTATCGTCTTTTTGGCGCTGGCCGGAATAGTAACGATCGACGCTTCCGAGTTTACTCAAGAGGCTTTTGAATTCCAATTCATAAAGAAAATTTTCCACCTTTGTTTTGTCGTAAGTGTGCGTTTTGCATTTTTCCAAATCCAGTTGAACCGGAAGATTTGTGATGATCGTCGCCATTTTTTTGCTGAAAAAAGCGTTGTCTTTGTCGCGCTGTAATTTTTCTTTTGTGTTTTTTGGAATCTCGTCGATGTGAGAATAAATGTTTTCGATGGTTTGATATTTTTGAAGGAGAGATCTTGCGGTTTTCGGGCCTATTCCCATTACTCCTTTTATATTATCGGAGTTGTCTCCTTGCAAACCTTTCATGTCCGCGATTTGATTTGGTTTCAATTCGTATTTTTCAAAAACTTTTTGAGGAGTGAAAACTTCGCATTGCTGAAATCCGTGGACAGGGGAGAGCACGAAAATTTTGTCCGTCACCAATTGAAAAGCGTCTCTATCTCCTGTCGCAATATATGTATTTAGATTTGCGTGAGTGTCGGCTTGGCGCGCAAGAGTTCCCAAAACATCATCCGCTTCAAATCCATCCATTTCATAAATCGGAATTTCCAAAATCTTCACTAGATCTTTTATGCGTGGAATTTGTGCGTAAAAATCGTCCGGAGCTTTTACTCTGGTGGCTTTGTATTCTTTATATTCTTCGTGGCGAAAAGTTTTTGCTTTTGTATCGAAAGAAACGGCGATGTAATCCGGATGCTCATTATTCAAAATATTCAAAAGCATCGAAGCAAATCCGTAAACCGCATTCACAAGCTCTCCTTTTGAAGTCTTGAATGGTGGAAGAGCGTGATAAGCTCGGTGCATGATAGCGTTTCCATCAATCAAAATAAGTTTTTCCATATGTGCAGATAAGCAATATTCTTGCGAGTCGTCAAGGGAAGCGTTCTTCACTTTTGCCTTATTATAGGGTATAATTTCGGAATAACAAAAAATAAAACAAAATATATATGACAGAAATAGATGTAAATAATTTGATAGAGCGAAAGAAAGAAACCAAAAAGGCTTTTGCAAAAAAATTGTCGTTCTCTTATAAGAGGCCTTTGCTCGGAGTTTTTTTGGAAGAGGAATTGCCGAATGGGGATGCGGAAAAAGTGAAGGAAATTTTGGAAGGGGTGGCGGCAATAAATATGGAAGTGATCGTTTTGGCGGATAGCAATATTGATGAGTTTTCGATTCCGCATGTGATTTTTTTGCCGTACAGTAGGGTGAATCGCAAAAATTTGCTTGAGTCCTGCGACATGGCTTTGATGCTGCCTTTTAATGATGTGGAGGAATTTTTGTTGAATGGGATTGTGCCGATTTCCGCGCAGAAGGATGGAGCGAAGGATGGGTTAAAAGATTATAATCCGAATTTTGAAACTGGAAATAGTTTCACTTATAAAAATGAGAGTTCATGGGGGATTTTTGCGGCGCTCGTGCGCGCGATGGAAACTTTTAAATTTCCTTTCGATTGGCGAAATATCGTGAGGGAAGGCGTGAATGGGGTGAAGGGGGAATAGGGGTGGGCTGGGGGGCGAGAGGAATCTATCGTAGGTTTTTGGGTGAGGTAGTCTTGTTTGAAAAGTGTAAAATTTTCCAATTTTTTTACAATTTTACGTTTTTGAAAAGAGAGGGGGGGGTGGTGTGGACTTGACGTATCATTCCCGCGCAGGCAGGAATCAGAGTTGTCATTCCCGCGAAGGCGGGAATCTATCGTAGGTTTGTCCTGGAATGGCATAGATTCCCGCCTTCGCGGGAATGACACAAAAAGCGGGAATGACAGAGGAAGCGGACCGGAAATCTCGCTACTTAATCAATGGGGTCCGCTCAACTTTCTACAAAATCTGCTTCACTGCTCGTTTGCAGATTTTTTGAAAGTTGCCCTGCGGCTTCGGCAAAGTCTCGCAAAGCTCGCATTGCCTGCGCCTCCGGGACGCTACCTCTCCACTTAATCCAAACTCATTCTGCCGGTGCTGTTGTCGGCTGTGATGCTTTTTATGGTTTCGATTATTTCGCCGAAGTTTATGTAGCGAATAATATCAAGACCCATAGCTTTTCCCACAGTTCCGATTATAACCGTTGCCAAAATGGTGATGATCAATCCTATTATCGCGTATCTGATTGTGGAAACCGCGGATTTGATTTTTTCTTCTTGGCCTCCGGATAAAATAAATGAAATTCCTCCAACAAATATAAACACCACGGATAAAAATCCCGCAATTATTATGGCGTAAGCTATTCCACGATTTATTATTTGCAAAACATCATAATTTTGAGCGGCATCGACTATTGATCCTCCGCCACCTTTAGTTGTGATGTGGCTAGGCAAAGTCGACGGCACACTAGGCGCCGCTGGAATTGCTGTAGTCGTCGGAATAGTTCCCGGAGTAGGGATGTTTGAAGGTATGGTTTGAGACATGTTTTGAGAATTAGTTGTTGAACAAGGTGCATACTACACTTGAACTTCATCCAATTCAACAGAAGAACCATCGGGTTCGACTATTTTTAAATTGACTCTAGAGTTATTTTTTGAGCCGATAACACGAAGTAGTACGCGCATGGCTTTTGCAGTTTGTCCGGCTTTTCCAATAATTTTTCCCATATCATCCTTTGAAACTTTCAAAGTGATGAGCACTCCCATTTCATCAACAGTTCTTTCAACTACAACTTCTTCTGGTTTTTCTACTATTTGCTTTACTATTTGTTCGACAAATAGTTGATCTGCGTGTTGGTCTGACATAGGTAAGATGTGTTACAAGATATTTGTAAATGCAGGTAATTTATTCTGTTTTTTCTGGTTCCGCGGAGGCCTCTGGAGCTGGAGTTGCAACTGGAGCCTCAGCTGGAGCCGCTGCCTCTGGAGCTGGAGCTTCCGCTGGCTTTTCAACTGGAGCTGCTGGCGTAGCTGGAACTTCCTTTGGAGCCTTTTTTGATTTTGTTTGCTTGTTTCGTAGAGCGATAAATTTTTCCATTCCGGAAACGCCTTGTTTTTTCAACAAGACCGCAAATGAATCTGAAGGCTGAGCCCCTTTTTCTATCCAATATTGAACTCTGTCCATCTTTACAACAAATTCCTTGTTTGGAGTGGTTGGGCGATAATATCCCAATTCTTCGATGAACTTTCCTTTTACAGCCGAAGTGTGCTCTTGAACGAGAACACGGAAACTCGGTTGGCCTTTCTTTCCTGCGCGGCTAAGTCTAATCTTTAGCAAGGTAAATAGTCTTATCGGATAAATGCGGGCTTATTTTATCCGCTGGGGGTTTATTGTCAAGAAGAAATAAAATATTTTGACTAGTCGATAATGGTGAGTGTAATTTGGCAAAGAGTTTATGCGCTCGCGAGATTATACAATGGCGCTTTCAAATTTGGTTTTTTGTTTCGGTCTTTTCGAATAGTCTCCCCTTCAGTTGCTATTCGAACTGGAATTCAAGACGGCAGGATGCATAAGTTCAGACACATCGAAGAGGGTTTGGTAGAATGAAATCAAACTCTTAACTTCGATGACATGTCTACCAAACCAAATAGTAATCTACACGGAAGTACAGGCGGAGGGAATATCTATTATGA
>JAQVVS010000039.1 GCA_028698865.1 Candidatus Altimarinota bacterium
ACCAAATGTTTTTTTCTTTTTTGGATTGCAATGGCGGAGAGCTGGAGGCCGCTCAGGAGATCTTTTAATTCGTCGAGAGAAAAGTTTTTTCCGTTTTTCACATAGCGAATCATCTTGTAACAAGTCTTGTCTATAACCTTTTCGTCGCGAGAAATTTCCTTTAACGCCATGCGTTTTTTCAGCAGAGTCATTGAATTTCCGCGTTTTGCGCACGGATAGGTTTGCGTTTTTTTTGGAATGTAAACTTCCTCTGTCGGCAATGGTTTCATCATTTTATTTTTATTTTTATTTTTTTATAATTTTAGTAAAAATCTGTTATTTCAACTCCGGTATAGTAGTGCTTCAAGATTTCAACATAGTTGAAACCTTTATTTGCCATCGCGGTTGCTCCGCAACCGCTCATCCCCACTCCATGCCCGGCAAACGCCGTCGAAGTAGTACAATACGAATCGTCCACGGAAACCAAATATGGCGTATTTGTCCACCCCCAAACATCTTTCGCACTCTTTGTCGCGACTCCGTCGCTCCTACTGAAATACGGCGTTTTTATCAATTTCCCATTGTAAGTTATCATTTCACCTTTCGTTTCCACCGCTCCTTGCACCACTTTCGTTCCCCTCTTCTCAAAAGTATATCCCAAATATTTTTGCGAAGTGGCGGGACTGTCTTCCAAATTATACGGCTTCCCTGGAAATTTTTCCGCCTCATCCATGTAATATTTCGCGTATGTTCGCGCGGCCACCGCTATCGATTTTATCTTGTCTGCCGGCGCGGCATTCGTTTCTTCGGCAAGCCCTTTTATATAGTTTTCCAAACCGAGTTCGTTTATCAAAACGAGTTCTTTATCCACGATATTCACTTCCAAAATTTCTCTGAATTCATTATCGGTTCTCGTAAAATTATTCACTTTCAAAATCGATCCCGAATCCGGAATAAACCTGATCGGCTTCGTCTTTGTATAAGTTTTGCTCCCCGCTGTCACTTTATATTTTCCTTTCACATTTTCCACTTTCACAACTGCATTTTTCTTGAAAGTCCCAATCGTTTCACTTCCGCTTTCCACTTTGAAACCTCCGCTAGCCGTGATTTCCGGACTGCCCGAAAAGGTCAACTTTATGCGGATATCGCCTTCCGTTCCTTTTGCGGTAGATTTTTTCGAGCTTATTTTTTTATCAGATTCCTCAATCGAATATTCAAATTTTATTAGAGGAATGCTGATGTATGAATTGTTTACCATCGGCCGCACAATCAGCGTCTTTTCCCCGGGCTGTGAATTTTTATCAACCGTCACCTTGAAAGTCACTCTCCCCATTTTTCCCGGCCCGATAGATTCATTCACAAGTTTTGCATTTGAAATTTCCAAATCCGGATTCTTTACGAGTGCCAATTTAAAATTTTCTCTCGTCCATGTAGTTTCCCCAGTATTTCTAAGATTTATCCATAGAGAATATGACTTCCCTTTTTGGAATGATTCTTCCACTTTCGATTTTGAAACAAAAGTTCCTGTCAACCTTCCCGTCGCATCTTCCTGCGCGGATGTACTTTCGCTTAAATTCGCCACATTTCCATTCGTCTCAGATGATAATTGACTCCTCTTTACCGTGACAGGAAGAGTGAAATAATCCGCAGTTTTTGTTTTCCCATCAACCATCACCGCTATCTTCATTTCAACAGCAGACTCTTTTATTTCGGCTTTCACTTTAAATTTGAATGTGCCTGTTTTCCCCGATCTCACAGAAGATCCTTCCAATTTTCCGAGCACATATTTTTTTTCTTCTGGAAATGAGATCACTTGATTAAATTGCGGATTTGAATCAACCAAAATGTATGTATTTTTGTCCCAATCTTTATTCCCCGTATTTTTCAATTTCAAAACTACTTCTTTTGTTTCGCCCGACTCCAATTCCAAAGAATCAAAATCTGACGCTCCTTCAAATGCATAATCTTTTTTGGATTTTGAATCACTGATTTTTGCCGCCGATTTTCTTATTTCAGGAAGTTTTTCATACAAGTAATCACCCGGACAAACCGTTCTACCCACATCTCTATGCCCTATCACATTCGGTAATTTCACCCCGTTCACTTTCGAAAATCCATTCGGATTTATTTTAAATTCTTTTGATTTCACCCTGATGAGTTCCACCAAAGCATCCATCGCTTTTTTTGGAACTTTTTTCTCTTGGAAATTTCCCAAGATCGCAATTCCTATCGACCCCGTATTTGACCCTCTGGCATGCCCTCCAACTACTCCCGCGCCTCCCGCTCTCCCTTCATAAACTTTCCCATTTTGATCGATAATATAATTGTATCCGATGTCTCCCCACCCTCTCGTAATCGCATGGTAAAAGTAAATCGCGCGAATCGATTCCATCGGATTTTTTACATCGTTTGAAGTGGCGGTATGATGAATGACAAACCTCTCAACTTTTTTCGGATACTGGAGAGGCCATTTGTATTCTTTTCCTTTCTTGTCTTTTGTTACAACTTTTTTGAAATTTGAACTGTTGGTGCTGTAGGTATCTAATTCCGCATTCGAAGAATCTATTTTTTCTTTATTTTTTTCAACATAGCGCAAAGATTCGTCGGCTTTCCATCCGGATCTGGAAATTATTCCACCTTTTACGGAAGCAAAAGTTTGCGTGGAAATCAAAATCGTCAGGGCCGCCACTATCGCTAACTTATATGAATTTTTCATGCGAAATTTTTTATTGTGTATCGCTGTTTCAAACGAAATACTCTGGGCATTATATCACTTTTCGAGCAAATCATCAATTTACTTGGGCTTAAACAAGCGACATTCCTCTTTACAAAAAAACCGTTTTAATTTAAAGTCGCCTTAGTTCATTATCAATACTTTAGTTTTTGAGATCGGAAGCGATTTTCTGTAATTTATAAATATGGAGGTTTCTTATAATCTGAGATATCAGAAATCCAACTTTTCCAATAAGGTTATTCTGGATAAGGAAGGTGAGATTGTTATTTACGGGAAGGGATTTCGTTTGAAGGGAAAAGGAGGTGGAGACAAAGGAGAGCTCATTAATTTTTCGGAATTGAAAGAGTTTTATTCCAGAGATGAAAAAGTTATTTTCATAACTTTCAATAAGGAAAAATATATTTTGTCGGACTGTGGCAATCTTTTTGACCAGATGCTTATCGACCTCTACAAGGCGCGAAATGAGTTTTTGATGGATGCACTTTTTATGAAAGGTGGAAAATTGAAAGCAGAATTTGAAGGACATTTTGAAAGATTTAGCAAATTTAATAAATTGATAAATAAGGGGCACGCGAAGGTGCGTCTTTTTGAAAAAAGCTTGGTGATAGTGCCGGAAATACAGGATGCATTTGCGGTAAATTTTGATTTCGTGACTTTTTATGAATTTGATGAATTGGATTATTTCTTGAAAGTCGTGACGGATGATGGAAATACTTTGCATATTTCTCAGCTCGGGAATGACTATGAATTTTTTCAGGAAAAAATGGATATGTCGCTAGGAGGAATGTATGAAAAAATCGTGAACGAAGGGCTGAAAATCGCCTTCCAAGAATTTCACGCGGGCGTTCTTTTGAAGATAGCTTATAAAATGAAAAACGGGAAAGCGGCGAGTTTAAAAGAAATAAAAAAAATAGATAAGGATCTCGCTACGAAAGTGGAGGAATTTATTTTTGATAATAGCAATTTAAAAGAATTGGCCGACTCTTTTATGCCAAAAGACGACTCTTATATTTTATTCGGAATAACTCGAGATGAAACAGTAAAAGGGAGCTTTATCAGGTGGGTTATTTTTGTGATGCCGGAAAAAAATCTCGTCGGATTTTCAATTTTGCCGAGATGGGTTGAAGGCGGTAAATCTGCGGAAGGACAAGGAAGGCCGTGTGAAATGTTTTTCTATAAAATAATAATGGAACAAGGAATCCCTTCCGAAAAATATGAAGATAAAATTCGCGAGTTAAATCAATCACTTTTGGTTTTGAATTTTGCTAAAGATCCTTGCTACAAAGACAAAAGAGAACTCAAACATTCTCCTTATCAATATGCTATTCGTAAACTGCCGTATTTACGCATTTTGCGAAAATCTTTTGTTGGGAAAATCATGGCCAACAACGCTCCGGATTTTCAAAAACAGGCCGAAGAGCTCTTTGCAAAGGCAAAGTTGCAATAATTTCTCAATGGGATAAAATGTTTTTGTTTTTATAGTTTAACCAAAAATATTATGGCTGATGTTAAGTTTACCGATGAAAACTTCGAAGAAGAGGTTTTGAAAAGCGAGCTTCCGGTGCTTGTCGATTTTTATGCGGACTGGTGCGGGCCTTGCAGAATGATGGCTCCGGTTATCGATGAAGTTGCAAATGAATATGAGGGGAAATGGAAAATCGGAAAATGCAATGTGGACGAATCTCCAACTATGGCCGCCAAGTTTGGCGTTCAAAGTATTCCGACTTTACTTTTTTTCAAGGGCGGACAAGTGACAAATATGGCTCTCGGCTTTCAAAGCAAAGAAGCGCTAAAGCAGAGATTGGATGGGTAGGGATGGGGGATGCCGGAATGTCATTCCCGTGACCTGTCCGCCGTGGCGGAAGGCGGGAATCTACGTTTTCAAGCCGCGGGTCCTGTCAGGTGGAGGCATATAGGTTGTCATTCCCGCGCAGGCGGGAATCTATGTTTTCAAGTCGCGGGTCCTGTCAGGTGGAGGCATAGTTCGCTTTAGAACTCGCTTGACTTTTTCTTTCAGAAAAACTCGCGCTTTTCGTTCTACGCGAAACTATGGCCCCGCCCTGCCACCCGCTTAATTAATGGCAGTAATTCAGCTATTTCGCTTTTTGAATTTTTATAGCGGCGGTGAAGGCGAGTCTGTCTACGAGGTTGTTGTATTTGTTTGTGGAGTGCGCTTTTACCCATGTCCATGTGATATTTAATGAGCCGCGCTCAAGATCCATTTTTTCCCAGAGATCTAGATTTGCTTTTCTTTTCCAGCCGAGATTCAGACTTTGCATGAGAAGATTTGAATCACTAAAAACTTCGATTTCAGTCTCGGAAATCTCACCTTTTTTAAGCCCTGATTTGGAATTTACCCATTTCAAAGCTTGAATTATCGCCATCATTTCCATGCGATTGTTTGTTGTGTCTATTTCTCCTCCCGATATTTGTATTTCCTCTTTTCCATGCCGAATAATCGCTCCCCAACCGCCCGGGCCGGGATTTCCTATGCAACTGCCATCCGTGTATATAATTATTTTCTCGTTTTTCATTGTTGAGATTTTATCATAAAATAGCGTTATGAAAATCAGAATTATTCAAATCGGAAAAAATAAGGACAAATATATCGACGATGCAACGAATGAATTTTTGAAAAGGCTTCGCGGGTTTGCGAATGTCGAAATTTTGACGTTGAAGGAACGAGCGGTTTCGAAAACATTTACAAAGGAGCGCGCGATAGAAGAAGAAGGGATTGAGATTTTGAGGAGGATAGGCATAGATTCCCGCCTGCGCTGGAATGACAGAAATGGCGGGAATGACAGCGCTTTCATCATCGCATTGGATGAAAAAGGTTCCGAATATTCTTCCGTGGGATTTTCCAAATTTTTGCAAAAATTCAAAGATTCCGGAACCGAAATTACATTCATCATCGGCGGACCTTATGGACTTTCCGAAAGCGTGAAAAATTCCGCAAACACAGTTTTATCATTTTCAAAAATGACATTTACTCACCAATTTATTCGCATACTTTTGCTTGAACAAATTTACCGCGGATTTTGTATTATCAACAAAAAAGAGTATCATAATGAGTGATTATTACTTAATAATTCATTAACAAAAATCCAATGACTCATGTCGTTCTCTACACAAAAAGCTACTGCCCTTTCTCAAAAGAATGTAAAGAAATGCTCACCGAAAAAGGGATAGATTTCGACGAAATAATTATTGATGAAGATCCGTTGGTGCAAAAAGAAATGGAATCAAAATCAGGAGGCAGAACAGACACTCCACAAGTTTTTATAAACGGCCAACATATCGGAAGCGGTGACGATTTGAAAACAATGGAATCCACCGGCGAGCTCAGCAAAGTATTGAATGTGTAAAAATTCGCATTTCCAATGAAAAATTTTTCAATATATCTGGGGCTGGCACTTACCGGCATTTTGCTTTTCAAAATCAATGAAGGAGATATCGTGTCCACGATGGTTTCGGTAAATATAAATCCGACTTCTTTCGAAAATACCACCACTCAAAATCAGATCAAAGAAAAAGATCCCCTCACAGTCATGGCTTTTGGCGATGTGATGCTGGGAAGATATGTGCGAACTTTGATGGAAAAACATGGGAAAGATTATATTTTTGAGAATCTTGATATGCTGGAAAATCCTTTTTATGGAGAGGCGGATTTGGTTTTTGCAAATTTGGAAGGGCCGATAAAGGGCGAAGGATACAGACATCAGACCGCTATGGTTTTTGGGTTCCACGAAGACACCGCGGATTTTTTGAAAAAATACGGATTTAATATTTTGTCGATCGCAAACAATCACGCTTTGGATCAAAAGCCGGAAGGGCGCGATTCCACAATAAAAGCTTTGGATGAAGTTGGAATCGGGTGGTGCGGAGATTCCAAAAATGTCGATCCAAACAGTGTTCATTACGGAAATTCCGGAGAAACAACTTACGCTTTTATTTGCTTTAACGATGCCATTTCCAGACTCGACCGCGATAAGGCAATCGAGCTTGTGCGTGAAGTAAGCGAAAAAGTTGACGTCTCAATTGTTTCAATTCACTGGGGATTTGAATACACTCATATTCCTCACGATGAAATTCAGGTAAAACTCGGGCGCACTTTTGTCGATGCGGGAGCGGATTTTATTATCGGACATCATCCTCATGTCGTTCAAAATTTCGAAAAATACAATGGTAAATTTATTTTTTATTCTTTGGGAAATTTCGTATTCGATCAATATTGGTCAAAAGCAACTCAAGAAGAACTCGGCATCAGAATATCATTCGAAAAAAACGGAAAAACTCTCATCACGCAGGTCGAACTTTTCCCAATGAAAAGCGAAAATTCTCGCCCAAGATTGATGGACTATGACGAGAAATTCGAATGGCTCGAAAGATTTATAAAATACGGAAATTACGACGAAGAAACCATTTCCTCCATCCGAGCGGGAGTGTTGACCACGGAGGGTAAAAACTGATAAAATACAATCATGAAAATAAAATTTGCGGGGGCGGCGGGTGGAAATGTGACCGGATCCAGACATCTGATCACTTTCAACGGAAAACAAATACTTCTGGATTGCGGGATGTTTCAAGGCAAACGAGACGAAGCTTATGAACTAAATACCAAGTTTTTATTCGATCCGAAAAAAGTTGATGCGGTGATTTTGTCTCACGCTCACATCGATCATAGCGGGTCTTTGCCGACTTTGGTGAAACAAGGTTTTAGCGGACCGATATACTGCACTCACGCCACTAAAGACCTTTGCAATTATATGTTGATGGATAGCGCGTATATCCAAGAACGAGAATTCGAGTGGCTGAAGAAAAAAAATAAGGGCAAGAAAAATGTCGAAATAAAAGATCCTCTTTATACATCGTTGGACGCCGAGATGGCTTTGAAATGTTTTCATCCTATGGATTACGAAGACTCTTTTTCGATTGTGGATGGAATGGCGGTTTCTTTTTATGATGCCGGACATATTTTGGGATCGGCGTTGGTTCATATGATTTTTTACGATAAGAAAAAGAAAAAACATTTGAGAGTTTGTTTTACCGGAGATTTGGGAAGACGAGGATTACCTATTTTGCGCGACCCTCAGATGATTCCTCAAACGGATATTTTGATAACGGAATCCACTTACGGAAATCGTCTTCATGCCGCTTTGCAAACAATCGAGCAAGATTTGGCGGTGATAGTGAATGATGTTTGCAAAAAAGGCGGGAAATTGATTATTCCTTCTTTCGCTTTGGAGCGCGCTCAAGAGGTTGTTTATTATTTGCATATACTTCATAAACGCAAAGCAATCCCTGAAATTCCGATTTATGTGGACAGTCCCCTATCCGTGAATGTGACGGAAGTTTTCCGCGATCATCCGGAATGTTTCGATAAAAGAACTTATGAAAAATTTTTGAGTCAAGGGAAAGATCCTTTCGGGTTCGGCAGACTGAGATACACCGCGAGCGTGGAAGAATCAAAAGCTTTGAATGATAAAAAAGGTCCGATGGTTATAATTTCCGCGT
>JAQVVS010000040.1 GCA_028698865.1 Candidatus Altimarinota bacterium
TACGAAATCGACGAAAAACAAAAAACCGCGACACTAACAGAAGCCGGAATTAAAAAAATGGAAGAGCTTCTGGGAATAGAAAACATTTTTACGGAAGCCGGATTTGAAGAAGTTCATCACATCGAACAAGCTCTGCGCTCACAGGCTTGCTACAAAGCGGATGTAGACTACATGATTCGCGACAACCAAATCATAATAATCGACGAATTTACAGGAAGATTGATGCCGGGAAGAAGGTATTCTCACGGCCTTCATCAAGCAATCGAAGCAAAAGAAAATGTAGAAGTTCAAAGAGAATCAAAAACACTCGCCACAGTTTCATTCCAAAACTACTTCAGACTTTTCGATAAATTGGGAGGAATGACGGGAACAGCCCTTACCGAAGCGGAAGAATTTTATCAAATTTACGGACTGGAAACCATCGTTATCCCCACAAACAAGCCATGCGTCCGAGATGACATGCAAGATTCGATCTACAAAACTCAAAAAGGAAAATACATGGCAATAGTTCGAAAAATCAAAGAACTGCACACAAAAGGTCAGCCTGTTTTGGTCGGAACAATCTCCGTAGAAAAATCCGAAACGATAAGCCAATTACTCAAACTCGAGGCATCCAACACAATGTTTTGAACGCCAAACACCACGAACGCGAAGCTGAAATAGTCTCAAACGCAGGTCAAAAAAAAGCCGTAACCATCGCCACTAACATGGCGGGACGCGGTACCGATATCAAATTGGGAGAAGAAGTAAAAGATCTCGGCGGATTATTTATTTTGGGAACGGAAAGACATGAATCTCGTCGTATCGACAATCAGTTGAGAGGACGAAGTGGTCGTCAAGGAGACAACGGAGCCAGCCAATTTTTCGTATCGATGGATGATGAATTGATGCGCCTTTTCGGAGGAGATCGCATCAAGAAAATGATGGAATTTTTGAAAGTTCCGGAAGACATGCCTATTGAAAACACGATGATTTCCAGATCGATAGAAAGCGCTCAAAAGAAAGTCGAAGGACATCATTTCGATATAAGAAAGCACTTGGTTGAATATGACGACGTGATGAATATTCACAGAAATATCATTTACAAACGCAGAAAAGAGCTTTTAAACAAAGAAAATATTCACGAAGAAATTTTGGTAATGATGAAAGAAATAGCGGAAGGAATAGTGCTAATCCACACAGAATCGGACTACAATCCCCGAACTTGGGATCAAAAAGCGGTATTTGAAGCACTAGGCTCCATCTACAAAGACGACAGCAGTCAAATTCGTGCAGAAGAATTCGAAGAAATCAAAGATCAACAAAAATTAATGGAACTATCCACTCAATATTTGATCGATTCATACAAAAAAATTATTTCACAATTGCCGGAAGAATCCATGATTTACCCTGTCGAAAAAGCCGTTTTCCTCCGAACAAACGACAATCTTTGGATGGCACATATCGATGAAATGAGCCATTTGCGAGAAACAGTCGCATTCAGCGGATACGCACAACGAGATCCTTTGATAGAATACAAAGCCAAAGCTTTTGAAATGTTTAACGAGTTGATAGATGTAATTCGTTCAAACACAATCCACACCCTATTCAAAATAGATATCAAAAAAGCCGCACCGCAAGAAATCTTGGCAAAAGCCGAAATCAAAAACATTCAGACAAACGAAGATCAAGTGAAATCCCAACTCACGAGAAGCGGGATCACGAGATCTACGATGGACAACAACAATCCGGTAATATTATCACCACAATCCACGCAACAATCATCCGTTCCAAAAGCCGGTAGAAACGATCCTTGCCCTTGCGGAAGCGGGAAAAAATACAAGAAATGTCACGGAATTGGTGGCTAAGAAATTGCGGAATCTCCATCTAATATGTCGCGGAATCTGAAATATTGAGGAATCGGCGGCTAAGAAAATCAGCCACAAATCGGCCCCAACATATTTCTTTTGAAATTTGGGAAAACAAATGATATTTTGGATTCGGGCTTATTAATTTCATAATATCGAGAATGATGATTGCTCATCGCATAGAAATTTCAACCAAAGTAAACGACACTCGCTCTCAAGTCCTTTTGAAAAAATTGCAAAATTTTGGAGTGACGGAAGCAAAAGCCATCGAAATTTACACTATAAATAAAGATTTTTCACAAGAAGATTTGAAAAAAATCGCAGACATTCTTTCAAATCCAGTAAGTCAGGAATATTTGATAGATGATTATTCTCTAAAAACTCCGTTTGATTTCGCACTGGAAATAGGATTTTTACCGGGAGTTACTGACAATGTCGCGACTACGGCGCGAGAAAGCATCGAAGATTTATTCAAAATAAAATTATCAGGAGAAGAATCCGTCCACACTTCTCAGCTTATTCTAATAAAAGGAACCGTTTCAGAAGAACAAATAAAAGAAATCGGAAATTCACTCGCAAATACCCTCATCCAAAGAATTCACATAAAGGCTTACGACCAATTTATCAAAGAAAAAGGAATGGATGTTATAGTCCCGAAAGTTCATCTTTTGGCGCGTCCTAAAGCCGACACAATAAATCTTGATCTTACGGAAGAAGACCTTTTAAAACTGGGAAAAGAAGGAATTTTGAATAAAGACGGTACTCGCCGAGGACCGCTTGCTCTAGACAAAGAATCCCTCGATACAATCAAAGATTATTTTGAAAAAGAAGGACGAAATCCAAAAGATATAGAACTCGAGTCACTCGCTCAAACGTGGTCAGAACACTGTAAACACACCATTTTTGCAGCAAAAATCGACGAAAATGACGATGGCCTATACAAAGGCTTCATCAAAAAAGCAACTCAGGACATCCGCAATGCCAAAGGCGATAACGATTTTTGCGTTTCCGTTTTCAAAGACAATTCGGGAGGCATCGAATTCGACGAAAACTGGATAATCACCGACAAAGCGGAAACTCACAACAGCCCATCCGCTCTCGATCCATTTGGCGGAGCAATAACAGGAATAGTTGGGGTAAATAGAGATACGGTAGGATTTGGAATGGGAGCAAAACCCATCATAAACAAATACGGATTTTGCGTCGGAAATCCCGACGACACTGAAACTGTTTACCGAGATAAAGAGCTAAAAAATCCCGCCATCTCCCCAAAAAGAATTTTGCAAGGAGTTGTTGACGGAGTAAATGCCGGAGGAAATCAAAGTGGCATTCCTACTCCTCAAGGATTCGTATATTTCAATGAAAGATACAAAGGAAAACCTCTTATCTTCGTCGGAACAATCGGATTAATCCCAAAAGAACTCAACGGCGAACCTTCATGGGAAAAGAAAGCCCAAAAAGGAGATTTAGTCGTCGTAGCGGGAGGACGAGTAGGACAAGATGGAATCCATGGCGCAACCTTTTCATCCGAAGCTTTGACTTCGGGAAGTCCCGCAACGGCAGTACAAATCGGCGACCCGATTACTCAGAAAAAAATGTCCGATGCAATCATCAAAGAAGCTCGCCAATTAAATTTATATCATTCAATTACCGATAATGGAGCCGGCGGAATCTCCTGCTCTATCGCAGAAATGGCTAAAGAATGTGGTGGATGCGAAGTCGACCTCGACAAAGTTCCTCTAAAATATCCGAATCTCGATCCTTGGAAAATTTGGATTAGCGAATCTCAAGAAAGAATGACTCTCGCAATCTCTCCAGAAAAAGTCGAGGAATTTATGAAACTAATGGAAAAACGAGGAGTGGAAGCCACTGTTGTCGGAACTTTCAATGACAGCGGTCGGTGCGTAGTGAAATTAAATGGAGAAAAAATCATGGATTTAGACATGAATTTCCTTCACGATGGACTTCCAAAAAAATCCTTAAAAACTTCTTATACAAAAGTTCAAAATCCAGAACCAACTTTTTCTCAACCGCAGAACATGACGGAAACATTACTAAAAATGATGTCCCGTCCAAATATTTCAAGTTTTGATTTCATTTCTCGCCAATACGATCACACCGTTCAAGCTGGAGCAGTTTTAGGACCACTTCACGGAAAAGGAAAAGTAAATTCCCCCGCTTCCATCACAAAACCACTCATCGACAGCGATAAAGGAGTGATTTGTTCTCAAGCTCTTTATCCAACTTATTCGGACATCGACACTTATCACATGACAGCATGCAGTATCGATACCGCAGTTAGAAATATTATTGCAATTGGAGGAACGCTAAATCATCTCGCCCTTCTCGACAATTTCTGCTGGTGCGATAGCAATAATCCGGAAAGACTAGGCCAATTAAAAGCTTCCGCACAAGCTTGCTACGATTACGCAGTCGAATACGGAGCGCCTTATATATCCGGAAAAGATTCCATGTTCAATGATTTTCAAGGTTATGACAAAAACGGCAATCCTATCAAAATCTCCGTCCCTCCAACTCTCCTGATTTCTTCAATCGGAGTCATGAAAGATGTTACCAAAGCAGTCTCTCTCGATGTAAAATTTGCCGAAGATCTTATTTATATTTTAGGTGAAACTTCAAACGAACTTGGAGCAAGTGAATACTTTTTGATGAATTGCGATTGTCATTCCCCCCTCGACTGTCATTCCCGCGAAGGCGGGAATCTATCCCCCATCGGCAACACAGTCCCTCAAGTAAACGCAGATCAATCCATCAACCTATATCGCCTATTTGAAAAAGCAATTGATCAATGCCTAATAGCCTCTTCATTAAGCCCATCACACGGCGGAATCGGACCTGTTTTAGCTAAAAAATCCATCGCCGGACAGCTTGGAATAGAAATCGATTTATCAAAAGTTCCAGCAAAAAACATCACTCGTGAAGACTATTTATTATTCTCCGAAACTCAATCTCGCTTCATCGCTACAGTAGCTCCACAAAATCAAAAAGCCTTTGAAGAGCTGTTTAAAGAAATACCTTTCGGACTAATTGGAAAAGTACGCGCGGACCAAAATTTCATCATCAAAGGACTCGATAATAAAGAACTAATTAGCACAACAATTCAAAAGCTAAACGAAAATTATAGAAAAACATTTAAAGACTGGTAAAAATATGACACCAAAAGCACTCATCATCACAGGATACGGAATAAATTGCGAAGAAGAAACCGCAAAAGTATTTGAAATCGAAGGCGCAAAAGCGGAAATCATTCACATCAACGACCTCATCGAAAATCCGAAAAAAATTGAAGAATTTCAAATAATGGCTTTCCCCGGAGGATTTTCTTATGGAGACGACACTGGTTCGGGAAACGCGATGGCAAACAAAATCAAAAACAACCTCAATGAAGAATTTTTAAATTTCGCACGCCAAGACAAACTCATCATCGGCATCTGCAACGGATTTCAGATGCTCGCAAATCTCGGAATCGTTCCAGCCTTAAATGACAATTACGGAAAACGCACCGTAGCCCTCATGCACAATAGCCAAGCCCGCTACGAATGCGGCTGGGTTCACCTAAAAAGAACTTCCGACAAATGCATTTGGACTCGCGGAATCGAAATAATTCACCTGCCGATTGCTCATGGTGAAGGAAATTTCTACACCGATGAAGAAACTCTAAATCAAATCAAATCCGGAGATCAAATCGCTTGGAAATATGTAAAAGAAGATGGATCACCCGCAAATAATGAATTCCCATTCAACCCAAACGGCGCAATAGAAGACATCGCCGGAATATGCGATCCATCAGGCAGAATTTTGGGAATGATGCCACATCCGGAAAGATTTAACTGCTTCGTAAATGAAGACGGATGGACGCTCGAAAAAGAAAAATTAATCCGCGAAGGAAACCAACTCCCAAAAGAAGGAAAAGGATTAAAATTATTCAAAAATGCGGTAGAATATTTCACAAAATAATACTGCAACATGCAAATAAACATAACGAATAAAGAAGGTCCCATCTCAAAAATTCTAAAAAAAATCACCTTAGTATTTTTCGGAATATTTTTAACAGCAAGCATTTTCGCGATCAGCTCAAAGCTCATTTCCGGATCATGGGGAATTATTTTGGGAATGGCGATTTGCACGGGACTTATTTTTTGCGGATTTTATTACATTGAAAAAAACACAAAACTGCGATTGATTACTTGGGCAATGCTTTTAACTATTATCACAATAATTTTGCTAATGATATTTGTTATAAGTTTCATCAGCAAAACACTCGACTTCCAGTAGAGAGCGACGAAGTTGACAAGAAGGAACATCTGAAAAACGATGTAATGCAAGAAAACAAGGAGCTCACGAACGAGCCGTACTGCAACGGTACGGCGAGTAGAGAGCGACGAAGTTGACGAAGCAGAACACGTTTTTCAGATGTTCCCTAGTCTATCAAAATCTTTCTCGGCTTCGCTCCGTCCGAAGGCCCCACAACTCCATTTTCCTCAAGCAAATCAACCAATCTCGCGGCTCTGGCATAACCAACTTTCAACCTTCTCTGAAACAGCGAAGCGGAAGCTTTTTTCGTTTCCTTAACAATTTCAAAAGCCTGCACATAAAGTTCATCATCATCCACAGATTGATTCGCATCCGGAATTCCCGACAATTTTTGCCCAGCAGTTTGATTTGAAACTATACTTTCATCATACTCGGGCTCCACAGCCAATTTCATCCTATTTGTAACCTTCTCAACTTCATCAGTCGTAACCATCATCCCTTGAATTCTTATAGGCTTGCTCATTCCAATAGGCTGATACAGCATATCCCCTTTCCCAAGAAGATCTTCCGCCCCCATTCCATCTAAAATAGTTCTTGAGTCGATTTGCGTGCTTACAGCAAAAGCAATTCTGGAAGGAACATTCGCCTTGATAAGTCCCGTCACCACATCCACGGAAGGTCTTTGAGTCGCGATAATCAAATGAATTCCAACCGCTCTCGCAAGTTGAGCCACTCGACAAATCGAAGCCTCAACTTCCTTCCCAGCCACCATCATCAATTCAGCCAATTCATCAATCACCACAACGATTTTCGGCATCTTGCTAATATCATCCAATTCATTATATTCCGTAATATTTCTGACCCGTTTTCCCGACAAAAGCCCATATCTTCTATTCATTTCCGCCACAACCCACCTCAAACTAATCGCCGCTTTTTCCGCATCTCGAATCACCGGAGTAAGTAAATGCGGAATTCCATTATAATGTCCCAGCTCCACACCACCTTTCGGATCAACCAAAATCAATTTCAAATCTCTAGGAGAATTTTGATACAAAAGCGAAACCAAAAAAGCGTTCACGGCAACGGATTTTCCACTTCCTGTAGTTCCTGCAACGAGCAAATGAGGCATGTCTTCCAATTTCCCAACAATCGGTCTACCCGTCACATCGCGCCCCAAAGGCAAAGTCAGCTTACTTTTTGAATCTTTAAATTCTTTACTTTCCAAAATTTCACGCAATTTCACAACTGCTCTCTGCTTATTCGGAACCTCTATTCCCACCAAAGATTTTCCCGGAATCGGCGCCTCTATACGAATTTTCTCGGCAGCCAACGCCAGAGCCATATCATTTTTCAAAACCGTAATCCTAGAAAGTTTTACAGCTTCATCCGGCTTCAAAGTATATTGAATAACCGTCGGCCCAACATTTACCTCATGCATCACAACATTTATCCCGAATTGTTCCAATTTTTTACGAATTTTATCAGCACTTTCCATCAAAACTGAATCCTCAATATGCACACTACTATCTCCTCCTGTCAGTAAATCCAAAGACGGAAACTCCCATTCATAATCCTCCTCCGTTTCAGCTTCCCGCTCTTTTTTTGAAAGTTCCTCGGCAACTTCCTTCATTTTTTTATCATTAATAACGATTTTATCTTTTTTCTTTGAACCATCCTCTTCCAATTCATCATCTTCTCCTTCATAAATAACGTCACCTTTTTTACTCACTCCTATCGGAGCTTTATGAATTTGAATTTCAGGAGCTTCATCCTCTTCATCTTCATCATCATCATTATCAAAAGTTCTACGAGATTTATTTTCCTTCAATATTTCAATTTTGATTTTCGGAACAAACAAAGCAAAAATTTCTCTCAAAGAAAGTTCGAACATCAAAAGCAAAGAAACCAAAAATAAAGCTATAAAAATAATGCTGGCACCAACATCCCCTATTCCCAGCACCTCTAAAAGCAAAAAATTAGTAACAAATCCAGTATATCCTCCATACATTCCAGCCGAAGCGTACTCATGCAATTTATCAATCGGCACAGACAAATGCAAAATACTCAAAACCGAAACCACCAAAAAAAACATTCCC
>JAQVVS010000041.1 GCA_028698865.1 Candidatus Altimarinota bacterium
TCTTTCAGTTTTTCTATTTTTACAATTGTGAATTTCACTTTGTCGATATGAGGCCTCAGAACAGGAAGTTCTTTTTCTGGTTTTTGTAAAAGACTGGATCTTTCTTTGTTTTTTAATTCAATAAGTTTTTTTGATACTTCAAAGAGGAGTGGTTGAAGGCCCTCGTGTGTTATTGCTGATATTGTGAAAATATTTTTGTTTTTTGTTACTTTTTGGAGTAATTTTGTGATTTTTGCTAATGATTTGTCATCTATAGAATCTATTTTGTTTATAACTATTATTTCTTCTCTTGTTGCTAATTCTTTACTGAATTTTTTTAGTTCGTTAATGATTGTTTTGTAGTTTTTATCTGGACTTTCCAATGTTGCATCGATCAGGTGAACAAGGAGTTTTGTTCTGGAAATGTGTTTTAAAAATTGTATTCCAAGCCCTTTTCCTTCGCTGGCTCCTTCTATCAATCCTGGGATGTCTGCAACTACGAACGTATCAGTCTGTGATCCCCCGAATTTCCCCATGGAAACGACTCCGAGATTTGGAGTGAGTGTTGTGAAATGATACGCTGCTATTTTTGGTCTGGCGTTACTGATAACTGAAATCAATGTGGATTTCCCGACGGATGGAAGACCTATGAGCCCTACGTCAGCTACCATTTTTAATTCTAAAATGATTTCTAGTTTTTCTCCTGGTTCTCCGGTTTCGGCAAATTTCGGGACTTGGTGGGTTGAGCTTCTAAAATTATAGTTTCCGAGCCCTCCTTTTCCTCCTTGAGCAATCAAAACTTGATCTCCTGCTTTGTTTAGATCCGCTAAAGTTTTTGATTTATCTTGAGTGAATATGATTGTGCCTTGAGGCACTTCGATTATCAAATCTTTTCCTGTTTTTCCTTGCATGTTTTTGCCTTTTCCGTGTTCTCCGGACTCTGCCTTGTAAACTTTTTTCATTGTTAAATGATTCAAAGTGTTCAGATTTTTATTCACCTTGATAGTTATGCTTCCGCCGTTTCCTCCGTTACCGCCATCAGGACCTCCTTTTGGCACATATTTTTCTCTTCGAAAACTTATGCATCCATTTCCTCCGTTCCCAGCTAATATTTTGATTTGTAATTCGTCGCAAAACATATTTTTTTTGTTAATTCTTGTGCAATATATATTGATTTTGACTTGTTTTCAATGGATATGGATAAAAGGGTTTTTTAAAAACTCTTTTCAATTCTGTGAAATTTTGATAACTTGTCATTCGTAAATGCCCAGGTGGCGGAACTGGTAGACGCGCTGGACTCAAAATCCAGTGGTAGCAATATCGTGAGGGTTCAAGTCCCTCCCTGGGCACCAATTTTCAAATTTTAAAATGTTTATGAAAAAAAATATTGATCAAAGTAACTCTGATTCCGGATTGAGCTTTTCTTTACATTGTCATAAAAGATTTTGGCATACGTTAATTATAGCAATAGCTATTGTTTTAGTGTGGAGATCCATTTGGGGATTGGCTGATATGTATTTATTTCCAAATAATCCATTATTGAGTCATTTGGTTAGTTTATTTTTGGGTATTTTGTTTTTATATCTTCCAGATAATAACATTGACGAATTACTGCCTTCTATTCACTTGAAAAAATAGTTTTTGGTTAACTTTTAATCTTTTCGTTAGTTCTGTTTGCAAGAGCTTCCGTTTTTTTAGTATGCTATAGCGGATTTATAAAAGTTTTATGAAAAGATATTTGTTGATACATTATGGGGAAATGGCTTTAAAGGGATCGAATCTTGATTATTTTTTGAAAAAGTTAAGGTTGATGATCAGGGACAAACTCCAGAAGGAATTTAAAATTCCTTTCAAGATTAAGCATGTACTTGGGAGATTTTTGGTTCCGCTGGAAGATGGATTTGATTATGGAAAAGTGATTCAAATTGTTTCCAGGGTTTGTGGCATTAGTAATTTTCAATTTGTTTATGAGGGGTCATCTGATCTAGATAAGCTTGGGAATGAGATTTGGAATAACATGGAAAAACATACTGATGAATGTAAAACTTTTGTTGTAAGAGTGAAAAGGGCTCAATTGATGGAGTGCTCTTCTTGTGAAGCGGAGACTAGGATTGGGGCTATTTTGCTTGAAAAAGGGCTTAATAAAAAGGCTAAAATGAAGGGTGCGGATTTGGAGATAAATGTGGAAATTTTTAATGGTAAAGGTTATTTTTCTTATAAAAAATTCAGTGGAGTTTGCGGAATGCCGTCGAATTCAGGGAGCAAACTTGTCTGCATGATTTCAGGGGGGATTGATTCTCCTGTGGCGGCTTATAAAATGATGAGACGTGGGGCTAGAGTTATTTTTGTTCATTTCAGTGGATATCCTTATACCGATCAGGCTGAACTTGAGCATGTAAAAGAAATTGTTGGAATATTAAGCGGATATCAATTTGATACTAAATTGTATATTGTTCCTTTTGGTAAAATTCAAAAAACGATTGCGACTACGTTGGAAATTCCTGCTAAGCTGAGGGTTTTGTTGTATAGAAGGATGATGCTCAGGATTGCGGAAAGAATTTCTTTGAAAAATGAGGCGAAAGGAGTAGTGACTGGGGATAGTTATGGGCAGGTTGCTTCTCAAACGGGCGAGAATATTTTTGCTATTCACGAAGTTTCAAAAATCCCTATTTATCAGCCATTGATTGCTTATGATAAGGAGGAAATTATTCGCGTTGCTGAGGAGATCGGGACTTATGAAATATCAAAATTGCCATGTAAGGATACTTGTTCTATGTTTAGCCCAAAAAAGCCTGAAATCAGGGCTAGAGTGGGAGCTATTTTGGATGCTGAAAAGTTTTTGGAAATTGATGATATGGTTGAAAATGCTTTTGAGGAAAAAGAAATTGTTTCTTATTGAGCTGATGGGCGAAGTCGCTTTGCTCGAAGGTCTTTGTTGTATGTGATTGCAAATCTGTGAGCTTCGTCTCTGGCTCTTTGAAGAAGCTTTAAGGATTCGTTGTTTTTTTGCAAGATAATCGAGTTTGCTTGCCATTGAACGAATATTTCTTCCAGTTTTTTTGCTAAAGCTATGCAAGGAATGTTTATTTTCAGAGATTGCATGACTTTTAAAGATGTCTTGAGCTGGCCTTTTCCTCCATCTATTATTATCAGGTCAGGGATTTTTTCGAAAGATTCATCGTTGGGATGTTTTTGTTTGTCGTAAACCATTATTAAAGGCTTGTTGTAAGGGTCGCAGGCTATGCACATGTCGTGGCTATGGAGTAAGTCTTCCGGGAATTTCTTTACTTCTTCGAATCCTATCGATAGGTAATAATCTCTTAGCGATTCCTTGCATATTATGTAAATTCTTTTTGTTTTTGATTTATTGATTATGTTTTTCAGAAGTTTGAGTCCTATTTTATTCCCTCTTTCTTTTGGCATTATGCAAAAAGAATTTATTTCGCTGGATTTTTTAGAATGTTGAGTTAGTGCTGCAAATCCAGCCAAGGTTTTTTTGTTTTTTTCAAGAATGAAGAAATTTTTGTAATCAATCCCCTCTCTTAACTCTTCTTTTTTAATAGTTTTTTCTATTAATTTTTTGTATTTTTCTTGGGCTTTTTTAAAGATATACTCCTTTGTGTTTAATTTTTCCGTTATCTTTGAGAGTCTTCTTGTGAGGACTTCTTCGAGAGATTTATAATCGTCGGGTTTGTTTACCACTGTGCGGATTTTAAATCTTCTATACATGTTGTTTTTTGGCAAGCCTTTTTCAAAGACTATCATTGATCCCACGGTGTCTGTTCCTCCAAGGTGCGATATGTCGTAACACTCTATCCTGTTTGGAATGTTTTTTGATTTTGTGATTTTTTGGATGTCCTTCAGAACTTTTTCCCCTGAATAATTATCTTCTTGCCATGTCGGTTTGTTGCGATCGGCGTAAATTTTTGCGTTGTTTAAGCTCATTTCCAATAGGTGATTTTTTGTTCCTATTTTAGGGATTATCAGTGAAATTTTTCGGTTTGCCGAATTTTCGATAAAGGTTTTTATTTCGGAAGTGTTTTCTGGTTCGTGCGGAATCAATATTTCTTTTGGAATATCCGTGGCGATTGAATAATATTGAGACAAAAAGGATTCCAAAACTTCTTTATCGATGGATGAGTCTTCTATTTCTTTTGCGCTTAATATGAAATTTTCTTGTCCTATAAGCTTTCCGTCACGGATTTGGAACAGATTGAAATAGGCATTATCTCTAGCTATTATATAATTTATAATATCTTTGTCTTCTTGATTCGGATTAGACATTTTTTGTTTTTCGAGGATTTGATTCACTTTGGAGATTTTGTCTCTAATTTTTGCGGCTTTTTCGAAATCTTTGTTTTTTGCCGCATCCATCATCTGATTGCTTAGGCTTTTCAAAATATTATCGGCCTTTCCTTGCAAGAATTTTCCAACATTTTCGATAATTTCTTTGTATTCCGAAATTCTGCATTTCCCTATGCATGGAGCTAAGCATTGTTTTATGTGGTAATCTAGACAAGGGTACTTTATTACTTTATTTGAAATTTTAACTTCACTGTCTTTGTCTTTTTTTTCATTTATAAATTCTATGTTTAATCCACAAGTTCTGAATGGGAATATTTTTTTTAGGACTTTGAATGTTTCTTGCACTTTGTTTGAAGCGGTTTTTGGGCCTATGTATTTTGCTCCATCATTCTCCACTTTTCTTACTATTGTTATTCTCGGAAAATCTTCTTTTCCTATACGAATGTATACATAATTTTTATCGTCTTTCATTATTACATTGTATTTTGGCAGGAATTGTTTTATTAGGTTTGATTCCAAAATTATGGCTTCCAGTTCACTATCTACCACTATGCATTCCAAATTTGAAATTTTCTCGAGAAGTTTTTTTGTTCGAGTGGAATGTTGATAATTTTTTTGAAAATATTGTCGAATCCTATTTTTTAAATTTTTTGCTTTACCTATATAAATGACTTTTCCCTCTTCGTCGGTCATCTTATAAACACCCGGAGAGGCGGAAAGATTTTTTAGAATTTGTTTTAACTTTCTTTCTTCAATCATAAAATGTTTTTGCAAAAGCATTTGTAGTATACTTCAACTATGAGTGAGAATGTAGAGAAAAATTTGTGGAATAAGGTTCGAAAAGTTTTGCCTTTATTGAGCATGGTTCCTTTTTTGAGGATGGTCGCTGTTTGCAATAATTTGGCTTTTGGAAAGGTTGATGAGGAAAGTGATATAGATTTGTTTATTATAGCTAAAAAAGGGAGGTTGTTTTTTGTTAGAAGCGTAATTACTTTGCTTTTACATTTAAGAGGGGTGAGGAGGCATGGGCGGAAAATATCTGGCAGATTTTGTCTCAGCTTTTTTGTGGATGACAGTTTTTTGGATTTATCAAAGATTTCGATAGATAGGGATTTTTATTTGGCTTATTGGATTAAAAGTATGGTGCCGATTTTTGATGACGGGATTTTTTCTCTTTTTATTAAGAAAAATGCGTGGGTTGGTGATTATTTTGATCTTTCCGTTAAATTTGAAAGAAAAGTTTTTGAGGATAGCTTTGGGGGGAAAACCTTTTGTAATAAATTTTACTCTTTTGTTTTCTCAGGATATGTTGGGGATTTTTTGGAGGCTGTTTTAAAAAAATGGCAAATCAAGAGGGCTTTGAAAAAATCAAAAAAGGCTGATAAAGATGCAAGTTTAATAGTAGAGGAACATATTTTAAAATTCCACAACGTCGACCGCAGGGAGTTTTACAGGAATAAGTGGATTGGAAAATATGGTTTTGATGCGAAATTGACCGAAAAAAAGTTTTTATCTCTTTGATTCTTCTTTTTTTGGATTGTTCTCTTTGAATTTTAGTACGATGGACGTTCCTGTAAATCCGTATTCTTTTCTAAGTTCGTTTTCTAAATATCTTGGATATGAAAAATGAAGGTTTTTGGCGTTTCTAAAGAAGAAAATGAATGTTGGTGGCGATTGGGCGGCCTGAGTGGCGTAAAGGAATTTGGGTTTTCTTAGGTGGTGTCCTGTTGGTGAATGTTTGTATGTGATTTTTTGCAGAAATGAATTTAACTTCGGGGTGGGAATGTGTAAATTTCTTTCTTTTACTATTTGTTTTGTTATTTTGAATATTTCCTTTGTGTTTTCTCCTGTTTTTGCAGACACAAATATCACTGGAGCCCATGGAGTAAAATCAAATTTATTTCTGAGTACTGAAATTATTCTTCGTTTTTTTTCGTCTTTATCATCAAATAAATCGATTTTATTTATTACTAAAATCAATCCTTTGTTTTTTTCCAACACTTTTTGCGCTATATTGCAGTCTTGTTTACTGATTTGACTTATTCCTTCCATCATTAAAAGAACGACGTCCGATCTTTCTATCGCGTTTAGAACCCTCAAGGCTCCAAATTTCTCTATCCCCTTCTCTATTTTTCCTCTTCTGCGTAGGCCGGCTGTATCTATGATATTGTATTTTTGATCTTCGAAAATTATTTCGCTATCTATTGTGTCTCTGGTTGTCCCTGGGATGTCAGAAACTATACTTTTATTTTCTTTTGAAAGGTTGTTTAAAAGTGATGATTTCCCCGTATTTGGTCTTCCAAGTATGCATATATTTATCTCGTCTGTCTGTTTTTTTGGGATTTTTTCAGATTTTTTGAATTTTAATTCTTTTAAGGTTTTTTCTATCGTTGACTGAAGTTTTTCGACTCCGTTTTCATGAATTGCTGATATGGCTATCGGTTCTCCAAATCCCAGCTCGTAAATGTTGTATATTTGTTCTTCTAGATTTGGATTGTCGCATTTGTTTGCCACTAAAATCACTGGTTTTTCAGATTTTCTCAATATGTCTGCCGCTGTAAAATCATCCGCGGTTAGAGTTTGAGCAATGTTTGTTATAAAAATGATCAAATCGGCGCTTTCTATTGCTGTTTTTGCTTGGATTTGTATGTCTTCTTCTATATTTCCTTCTTTTACTCCATTTTCCAGTCCTCCGGTATCTACCAATAAAACGTTATACCCGTTGCAGTCCCACCATTTTGAAATTTTGTCACGTGTTGTCCCTGCTATTTCTGAAGTGATTGCGTGTCTTTTTCCTATTAGTCTGTTGAAAAGAGTGGATTTGCCCACATTCGGGCGTCCTACTATAGCAACCGTTGGAAAGCGGTGCATGGAGTTTGTTTGTTAAGTTAATTTGGTATTTTGCGAATTTATTATATCGAAAGGCTTCAAAAGGGCAAGTTTTTGTGGTATAATTTATAGTGTTTTATAAATCTACATGAAAAAACTTTTGAAAAAAATTGCGGTTTCTCTGGTCTTGTGCGCCTTGTCTTTTGTTATTTTGTCTTTTGGTTTTATAGCTTTTGCTAATGCCTCTTCTCCCCCAGCCGGTAATTCAGACTCTATTACTACTTCGATTTTGCCGGTAGCGGAAGATAATGCTGACTGTAAAGATACTTATAATCCGGACGTCAAAGGTAGAGAGTCTATAGTAGGAACATTGAATGGATCCGACCAGAAAGCGATTAATAATGTTCTTGGGTGTGGTATTAAAACCGGAAATATAAAATTATATATGGTTCCTTATTATGTAAGAGCAGTTTTGGAATTTGTGATTGGGATATCTGGGTTGATTTGTGTGGGGGCTATAATATTTGGTGGATATTGGTATCTTTTTGCTGGGGTTTCGGAAGATAAAGAAAAAGGAAAAAAAGCCATTTTGTATGGGCTTGTGGGGATGGTTTTGACTCTTGTGGCTTGGGCTTTTGTAAACATTATCATCGGGCTTTTGACAATGTAGATGTTTGCTTATTTTGTGATTTTATCGCATGGTTTTTTGCCATTTGTCCCATTCTTTTTCTATCAAATTCAGAAGTTTTTTTTCGAATTGTGATTCGTCGAATTGGGCTGTGTGTTCTCGGATAAACTCAGGTTTGAATTTATGCTTGTTTTCTATGAACTTGTTTACGGCTTTTATTATTTCATTTGCGGATTGTTTTTTGAAAAATATTCCTGTTTTGTTTTCAATTATTGTATCCAATGAGCCGCCTTCTCCCATTGCTATT
>JAQVVS010000042.1 GCA_028698865.1 Candidatus Altimarinota bacterium
TTCAAATTTTGAAAGGGGATATATGGGCGAGGATTTGCAAAAATTCTCCATGCAAAATTACGGGTTTGCCAATTCGGGAGTTGTTGAAAATTGTGACGAGGCCTATAAAAAAATGTTAAAAAAAATGAGAGACGATAACATTTTGGTGGTTACGGGCTCTCATTTTCTCGTTGGGAAGATATTAAGCCGTTTTTTTTGACGCGAGTCTTTCAGCTTTTCTCACTCTGGCTTTTTCTTTGTTTAATCTTTTGCGTGGTTTGCTGGAAGGTCTTTTGTTTCCTACCAACCCGTGTTGCTTGCTACTTGTTTTATTTGTCATATTAAAATGGTTTATTTGATTTTGCCGGCTTACTTTATGGCTTTTTCCGACTATTGTCAATGATTGTGTTAATGTGTAGGATTGTTGAGTGATATTTTTTAATCTGATTCTTATGAATTTAGTTGGCGAAGTTAGGGAAAAGCTTCATTTGAAAGAGTTTAGACATTTGACTACTGTTGCGATTATTTTTGTTTCGGTTTTGCTGATTTCGAATGTGGCTTCCAGCAAAATTTTGAGTTTCGGGGTTTTTGATTTTGATGGAGGAACTATTCTTTTCCCTTTGAGTTATATTTTTGGGGATATTTTGACGGAAGTTTATGGGTACAAGAGGGTGAGGAGAATTATTTGGGTCGGACTTTTGATGAATGTGTTGATGGCGGCCGTTTTTGTGGTGGTAGGATGGCTTCCTCCTTCTCAGGATTGGGGAAATCAAGATGCTTATATGGCGATTTTGGGATGGACTCCGAGGATTGTTTTTGCAAGTGTGGTCGCTTATTTTGTCGGTGAATTTACGAATTCTTATGTTTTGGCAAAGATAAAGGTTTGGATGAAGGGGAAAAAGTTATGGGTTAGAACGATTTCTTCAACTATTATTGGGCAAGGGTTTGATACTTTGATTTTTGTTTTGCTCGCTTTTTATGGGGTTTTGCCAAATTCGCTTTTGATTGCCGTGATTGTTTCTAATTATATTTTCAAGGTCGGCGTGGAAGTTTTGTTTACACCGATAACTTATTTGATTGTTGGAAAATTGAAAAAAGATGAGGGAGTGGATGTTTATGATAAAGATACGAATTTTAACCCTTTTAGAATTGAATAATGGAACCGTTGAAAAACGTGCGTATAGTATGGCTCGGTCGGGAGTTCCTAAGTTTAAAATTTTAGTGGGATTTTTGGTTGGGATGATTTTTTTGACTGGATGTTCTGGTATTTCTGGAGGAGGAAATTATGATTTTGAAAAGGAAAATTTTGAAGAAGTGGCGAATGATGAATCCGCGGATTTGAAATCGGTTTATCGTAGTGAAAAATATTCTTTTCAGGCGAAGATTTTGGATAATTATAGAGTGGAATATTTGGAAGGGGACGAAGGTTTTATAATGAGAAGGAGTGTTGTTGGGGAAGAATTGAAAAGGATTTATGATTTGGAATTTGAAAATTGGCCAAGAGGTGCGAAAGAGGGGCCTGATGAATCTTCTTATCAAGTTATCATAGGGATTTCAGCCATGAAAAATTTGATGGAATATGAGGATTTGGGGGCTTATATAAAGTCTGAGTGTGCGGATTGTTCTTTGGAGTTTTCCGGGAATGGAGTTTTTATTGGCGAGGATAAGGGGAGTTATTCGGAAAGAGTTTATTTGGCAATGAGCGACAACAAAAGTATTTTGTATAGAGGGTTTTTGAGATTGCCTCCGCATAGGTTCAAATATCATCAAAAATGGTTTGACGAATGGGCCAACTCTATCGAGTTTTTCTAATCCTTATAGGGGTGGTGATGGCTTTTACGGAAAGAATTTTGGCGATCTCTTTTGATGTGTAGAGGTTTCTTTTTATGAGTTCTTCTCGCACTGGAATGTTTTTTTCCAGAGCGGATTTTACTATTTCGGCGGTCAATTCGTATCCTAAATATGGCACCAATGCTGTTGCGCTTGATAGGCTGTTTTCAAATAATTTTTCAATGGTTTTTGTGTCGTATTGTAAATCTTTGATGCATTTTTCTCGAAGTAATTTCATTCCGTTTGTGAGAATTTCTATGGATTGAAGGATGTTGTACATGATTATCGGGCCCATCACATTCAATTCAAAATGACTTTTTTGAGCGGAAAATTCGATAGTAGTGTCATTTCCCAAAACTTGTACCGCTATCATATCCACGCATTCCAAAATCGACGGATTTACTTTTCCCGGCATGATAGATGATCCCGGTTGTACGGCCGGTAGATTTATTTCGTTTAATCCCGCTTTCGGTCCCATGTTCATTATTTTCAAATCTTCCGAAATGTTTAATAAATTTATCGCCAGAGATCTGAGAGTTGCTGAGAAATTTGTGAATGAATTCATGTTGTTTGCTATTTCCGTGGCGTTTTTTGATTTTTTGAATCTTATTTTTGTTATTTCATAAAGATTTTTCAGCATTAATTTTTTGTAATCGGGATCGGCTGTTATTCCCGTTCCCACAGCTGTTCCTCCTATTCCCAAAATTTTCAAATCTTTCGCTCTTTCACTGATGAAAAGGCGTGATTTTTCGAGCGCTTGTCTGTATGAATCCAGCTCTTGTCCTACGGTTATCGGTACTGCGTCTTGGAGGTGAGTTCGTCCTACTTTCAAAACATTCGCGTATTTTCTTTGTTTTTCTCCGAACGTTTTTTCCAAAGATTTCAGTTCTTCCAAAAGTGTCGGAAGTGCCAATAAAATTGCGATTCTGATTGTGGCGGGAGTGACGTCGTTGCTGGACTGGGACATGTTTACATGATTGTTCGGGTGAATGTATGTATATTCGCCTTTTTTTCCGCCTAGAATTTCGTTCGCGCGATTTGCGATGATTTCGTTGGCGTTCATGTTGTAATTTGTGCCCGCTCCGGCTTGAAAAATGTCCATGGAAAATTCGTGATCGAATTTTCCATCAATAAATTCCAAACATGCTTTTTCGAGAGCTTTTTCTCTTTTTTTATCTAACAATCCTAGAGATGTATTTGATTTTGCGGCGGCAAGTTTTATTATTCCTAAAGCTTTTTTGAAAATTTGTGGAGCGGTGAGTCCGCTTATTTTGAAATTTTCTTTCGCTCTTGCCGAGTGAGATCCGCAATATGAATTTGTCGGAATTTTAATTTCTCCAAGAAAGTCTTTCTCGGTTCTGTGGGTTTGGTTGCTGCCCATTGTCATAAAAAATTAAAAATGGGAAAAAAAAATTCCCGTAACAGTGCCGATTTTATACATATTTGTTGGAAATGTCTATGAAAAATGCATCGAAAAACAAAATACTGTTGCCATTTATTTGAAAATTGCTAGAATTCCACTGCTTTTTATCAAGTTTAATTATGTCTAAAGTTTGTCAAATTACCGGAGCGAAGCCTTCTGTCGGCAATAATCGCAGTCATGCGTTGAATGCCACGAAGCGCAGATTTGAGCCGAATTTGCTTAAGAAAAAAGTTTTTGACCCGAAAACTGGAAAAATGAAAACTATGAAAATTTCCGCTTCGGCTCTTAGAACTCTTACGAAGAAAAAAGGCAAATAAAGGTGATTATTCATCAATAACCGACTCTTTTGAACATCCAAGGAGTTGGTTTTTTCGTGTTTTTGTGATATAATTTACGGAAATAAAAATAAAAAATGGATTATTTGATTATTCAACAGCTTGGGATTGCCGCTTTGCTTGGGAGTTTGATAGGCCTTGAAAGGGAGCATAAACATCAAATTCGCGGTGGGAGCGGAGGATTTGCAGGGATTAGAACTTATACTTTGCTCGGAGTTTTTGGAGCTCTTTCATATTTGATTGCTGATTTTATGGATAATGAATGGTTTTTGATGGTTATGACTCTTGGATTTTTGGGACTTATTATCGCGACTTATTTTGTTGTTTACGCCGAATACAAGGGAGTTGGGATTACTTCGGAGGTGGCGGCTGTGCTTGTTTATTCGTCTGGGATTTTGTGCGCTTTAGAAAAATATTTATTGGCCACCGCTGTTATCTTGGGAGTGTTTTTTGTTTTGCATTTCAAAACTTCTCTTCATCAATGGGCTAAAAAAATTCGAGATGAAGAAGTCTTGTCTACCGCGGAATTTGCGATTATAGCTTTTGTTGTTTTGCCTTTGCTTCCAAATGAATCTTTTGGTCCGTATGGATTTTTCAATCCTTATATTGTTTGGTTGATAGTTGTTTTTATTTCCGGAATTTCTTTTTTGAGCTATGTTGCGATCAAGCTTTTTGGTGCGAAAAAGGGGATAGGGCTTACCGGATTTTTGGGAGGAATAGCTTCAAGTACCGCTTTGTCTCTAAGTTTTTCCGCGCAAAGTAAAAAAAATACACACATTGTAAAACCTTATGTTTTTGCGATGGTGGTGGCTAGTAGTGCTGTGTTTTTTAAAGTTATAGTTGAGGTGGCGGTTTTGAATCCTGCGTTGCTTGGTAAAGTTATTGTGCCGATGCTTGCGATGGGAGTGACTGGTCTTGTTTCGGCTTTGTTTTTGTGGGTTAAAAAGGATGAAACGGAGCTTTCAAAAGTTGTTAGTAGAGATATGGTTAAAATGAAAAGTCCTTTTAGTTTGGTGCCGGCTTTGAAGTTTGGGCTTGTGTTTGCGGGAATACTTTTTGTTTCAAGATTTGCTCTGGAAGTTATTGGGAATAAAGGAATTTATTTGACTAGTGTTTTTTCGGCTTTGCTTGATGCTGATGCGGTTGTTGTTTCTGCCGCTAATATGGCAAAAGAAACGCTTTCACATTCTTCTGCAGTCGTGGTTATCACTATAGGAACGGTTATTAATACTATTGTGAAAGGTGTGATTTTCTTTGCTTTTGGGAATAGAAAGGTTGCTGTGAAATTAGCTTTTGTTTATCTTTTGATGTTTGTCTCTGGGGCTATTTCTTTCATGTTTGTTTAGGGAGGCAAGGACATTTGTTTTGTTTTTTGGCAATGGCAAAATTAGTTGTAGGATTTTTCGACACGCTTTGATTTTCGTCTGGGAATAAGCTTTTTGTCTTGAGTTGTTTTTGGATTTTGCGATCTTCGACATGGCTTTTCCCAGCCCTTTTTTGTGTTGACCGATGTGATATTTCGAGAGTATTTGTTGGGCATGTTTAAAATTTAACCAAACAAAAAAATGGGCGAAGAAGATTCTTTGAAAATGATTGGGAATGTGAAAGTTCATACCAACGGAATTGATTTTGGAGAAAAGAATTATGACATCATGAATGTGAGGCCGAGTTTGTTGGAATTGGATTACGCGGAGTTGGAAGAAAGAAATTTATCGGTGAAAAAGGATCGTGCGGATGGAGTTTCGAATGAAAAGTTCAAAGAAAAATTTCTGAAATATTTGGAGGAAGATAAGGCTATAAAAGCTGTTACTGTGTGTTTTACCGACATGGAAGGGCGATTTCAGATGCTTGATTATGACAAAAAATATCTTTTGGGAGCGTATGAAAATCTTACATTTGATGGATCTTCGATTCGTGGATTTACCGCTCAAAAAGAATCCGATTTGAGACTCCAGTTGGATTGGGCGTCTTTTAGGTGGCTTCCTTCCGATATTTTCGGTGGAGGGAAGGTTATGATTTTTTCGAATGTTTGCGATCAAAATGGGAATTTGTATGATGGGGATTTCCGAGCAAGATTGTCCGCTTTGACCGAGAAGCTAAAAAAAGATGGGATTATTGTGAATGTGGCGCCGGAGATAGAGGGATTTGTTTTTAAAGGAGTTCAGGCCGAGCAGAGTTATGATGAAAAGGCGGGGTTTGAATTGGCTACCATGAGCGGATATTTCAATTGTTTACCGCAAGACAATTTGAAACTTTTTATTGATAAGTTTGCGGAAGTAAAGAGAGCTCTCGGATTTGAAAATGAAAAAGATCATCCCGAGGTGGCGCCTGCGCAGTTCGAGCTTAATTATAAATATACCGAGGCCCTCGAGAGTGCTGATCAAGTGCAATTGTATAAATTGTGTGCGAGGCAGGTTGCGAAATTTATGGGTCTTACTGCGTCTTTTTTGCCGAAGCCGATTGCAGGGATGAACGGGAGTGGGATGCATACAAATATTTCCATTTCAAAAGATGGAGTGAATTTGTTTTGGGATGAGGGGGCGGAAAATAAGGTTTCCAAAGTTGCGCGCAAATTTCTCAACGGAATTTTGTATTATGCGAATGATATTTGTCTTACGATGAATTCCAGTGTAAATTCTTATCGCAGGTTGGATCCTGCTTTTGAGGCTCCGAATGAAATAAAAGTTTCGGCGGTGGATAGAGGTTCTATGATTCGTATTCCAATCGGAAATGAAAAAAGTGCGAGAATAGAGGTGCGAACGGTGGCTCCTGATGCGAATCCGTATTTATCTTTGTATTCTATTTTGGAAGCCGGTCTTGCCGGAATGAATGCGGAAACTTCCGAGATTGCAAAACATGAAGCTCGAGTTTCCGGAAAAGTGAAAACTTTGCCGGGGAATATTTATGATGCGATTTTGCTTTTCCAAAAAAGTAAATTTATGAAGGAAATTATGGGAGATTCCAGCCATGCGAAATACGCGAAGCTAAAGATGAAGGAGGCTGACAGGTCTCCGAGAGCGCTGGGGAAAAGAGTGAAATCGAGTGAAGTTTTGTATCATCATGAAGTAACCAATCAGTTGCTTTGGAGTAATTTTTAAAATCTAAATGGAGGCGGCTTTTTTATTTTTTTCTTGAATTTTCGTGTTTTTCGAATTTTGGCACAATGAATTCAACTATTCTTTTGGTTATTTTTCTGGCTATATCTCTTTGTATTTGCTCAGGGAAGCTGTTGCTGTTTGTAAATGGGAGGTCTGTCATGTTTGCGATTTCAGGATTTGCGTAAATCAAAAATTCAATCATCGATCCCCACATTATATAGTGAGCTGGAAATGTAAGTTTTTGGGCGCAAGATCTTCTTATGACATTTCTTAAGCCTGTTTCTCTTATTGACGGGATTAGGTTTATCGGGTCTGTTGGACGCAAATCGTGAACCCCAGTGTCCGCTAAAATTATCTTTCCTTTTTCGGTTATTTGCATTCTTTCTCCAGTTCCGTTGTAGGGGAGAGCCGTTTCTCCTTCTAAAAATTTGTCTTCTTTTGGGATCAAGATGTTCCTCATTTGTCCTTGAATTCCTGTTTCTATATACATTCTGATCAAATCTCTTATAAGTGTCGTTATTAATGATGGATAATTTGGGAATTTTTCGTAAATCATTTCCAAAATGTCTTTAAAAATGCCTTCAAGGCCGTCTGTCAGTGATGCAGCGCCTATCGGGTCAACTCCAAAGCAGTCTTTTTTGTATATTCTTTCGGCTTTTTTACATAATTCCAATATTTGTTCTTGAACTTTAGGATCTTTTAGTTGAGGCCATTTTAGCGTTAGAGATTCATATTCTTTTATTTTTGGAAACATTTGCGCGGTGTCTGGTTGAAGAATTCTGTCTTTTTTTGGATTTTTCGGGTCCGGATCGTTTTTTATGACTATTGTTGGATTTCTTAGAATTACCGAGGGGAGGCGCGGAACACCTTCTCTGTCCATCGCTTCTTCACTTTGGATTAGGAAGTCAGCTCCCATTGTTTGCCATTGGGAAGCGATTTCTCGTCTTATCTTGATTACATCTTGTCCGTCTTTTGTTTTGTAAACATCGTGTTCTCCTCCTTGTCCGAGGCGGGATCTGGATACTTCTATCGTTTGATTTTCTAAAATTCGCGGAGGCATGATTTTTTAATTAAACGGTTTTAATTAAATGGCGCGCTATATTATGACTTTTGTGTGTTTTAGTCAAATTTGTGTTATATTTGGGCGGAATTTATTACTAATTTTTAATTTTATGGTGCTTTTGGAATCTCTAAATTTGCCTATGGGGAGCGATGCTCCGAAATTTTCTTTGATGGGTTGTAT
>JAQVVS010000043.1 GCA_028698865.1 Candidatus Altimarinota bacterium
TGGAAAAGTTTTGTGTTTGTGCCTGCGTTCGCGCCCAGTCCCGCGCCCCAGTCCCGCGCCTAGCCCCAGCCCCACCATTTTTTCAAAAACGTAAAATTGTAAAAAAATTGGAAAATTTTACACTTTTCAAATGAGATTATCTCCACCCCCACGCCATTCACTCCATCACATTTCCACGAGCTACCCGCGCGGGAATGACAACAACGACTGTCATCTCCGATTCAGCCGGGGGATCTATGCTATTCCAGTACAAAGACTCTATAGATTCCCGCCTTCGCGGGAATGACAGCCAAAACATAGATTCCCGCCTTCGCCTTCGTCTATTTTCGCGGAGCTCAAACAGACTGCGGCTTCGGATCGGAAATCTCGCCATTCCCTCAATGGGGAAATGCTGAAAAAACTTGAAATTTTTTGCTCCTGGCCGTCGCAAAATTTCTACGTTTTTTCTGCTTTGCTTCGAGCATGCTGAATTCGCATGCTCTTCGCTACGCACCGCATTTCTCACCATTCCCTCAATGGGGATTTCCTCTTTGCTCTACGAAAAATGTCTTCGTCGTCTAAAGCCGACTTCGAGCATTTTTTCTTGAGCAAAGTCCTTCGCCTTTGTCTATTTTCGCGGAGCTCAAACAGACTGCGGCTTCGGACCGGAAATCTCGCCATTCCCTACTTTCACTTTAGCATGGCGAATTACTCGCTTCCCGAGGATGTAGCCGGCTTCAAATTCTTCCAAAACCATATCTTTTTCGCCAGCTTCATGGAGGAGTGCTTCGTGAAAATTCGGATCGAAAGGTTTTCCGACCGTTTCGATTTTTTGGAGGCCGATTTCTTCGAGAGCTTTGTACATATCTTTAATTGCCATGTCTATTCCTTTGTACCAGTCGGCGGCTTTATCGGGGACGTGTTTTTCGGCCAGCTCGAGGGTGGTCAAAACAGGAAGGAGCCTTTTTACGAGGTCATAATTCGCCATCAAAATCGTTTCAACTCTTTCTTCTTCGGTGTGGCGGCGAAGGTTTTGCATGTCCGCCATTGTGCGACGGGCGAGTTCGGTCATATCTGTAAGCTCTTTTTTTAGTTTTTCAATTTCTGCGTTTTTTTCTTCGAGAATTTCGGCTAAATCGCCTTTGTCTTTTTTAGACGCGTCTTGTGCTGCTTCTTCGAGTTTTTTTGCTAAGTCAACTTTTGGGTCGACTTGCTGATTATTTTGGTCGGTCATTTTATGTAAATGTTAGGGTTGATTGATTCCCGCCTTCGCGGGAATGACAGAATGAATTGTAATGATCCGCTACGGCGGTCATAATGACAATTAATTATCAAGTAAGTTGCGGACTTCTTCGAGAATTACTATGTTGAAAGGATAATTCATGCGTTTTGGGCCGAGCAGTCCGATGTATCCTTCAAATCCCGCTTTTGAATATTTTGTTACGAGAATACTGCAACTTTGGATTTGGGGAAGGATGTTTTCTTCTCCGATGAATGCTTTTACGAATTTGTCGATTTCGAGAGAAGCGAGTGTTTTTACGAAATTATCTCCTTTTTCGAGGACTTCGATCACTTCGCTGGCGTGGACGGTGTCTCCCGCAAACTCAGGTTGACGCAGGACATTCGACATTCCGAGGAAAAATGTGCGCGGATTGTCAGGCGTGGTGGCGAAACTGGCTAGATTTGTGGCGCGAGCCAAAAGTGAAACAGAGTCGTAGAGGCTTTCTCGGATTTTTTGGGTTTTGTATTCGAGTTGGACTTTTTTTAGGGTGGCGAGCGCCTGTTCTTTCGCGGATTCATAATCAGCCATTTCATCTACAAAAGCTCTATATCCTTTGTCCGTTGGGACTCTTCCCGCTGAGGTGTGAGGTTGGAAAAGATAGCCCTGATCTTCCAAAGTCATCATGTCGTTTCGAATGGTTGCCGGTGAAACATGGAAATGATAGCTTACCAAAATCGTTTGAGAGCCGACCGGTTCGGCTGTTTGTATAAAATGTTTAACGATTGCTCCGAGGACTTTTTTTCTGCGGTCTTCAGACATAATTAATTTTGTTAGCACTGGGTATTATAGGGTGCTAATTTGATAAATTCAAGATTTGTGATTTTACTTTATGAATTTTAGGTATTCTTTTTCGCTTAATTTTAAGCTACCGAGAGATCCTCGGCAACTGATTTTTCTCTTGTTTCTGGGCTTTTGAGAATGATGATTTGCTGGGGTTGGTTCATTTCAGATTATTTCAATGGTTTTCTCGTGGTCAAAATAGGTGAGTACGTGCTCACCGTCAAGAGATTGTTTTGGGAGGATGGAGGGTTTACGAGTCTCGGAAGTTAATTGCTATTTTTCTTGTGTTGAATTGTTGAAAAATAAAATCAATAATGGTTAGTTCGATAAACGGGTGTGTTCATTTTTAAGAAATTCCAACATTTCTGGGTGGGTATTAAAAAAGTTTTGTATCTTTTTTATGTCATTAGAACTAATTGAGCCTTGTTTATTCTTGACATGGTTTAACGTCTTAATATCAAAGCGTGCGTTTATTTTTCGTTGCTTTGATATAACGTGAAAATGATCTGGATTTGGCATATGATCCTTAGCGTATACTTCAATCTTTAAATCTCCCATAGAAGTAATAAACCGTTTAATTTTATAAACTGTTCCGTCCGGGAGCACTTGAGTTGAATCAAGATGTTTTTCTAGTAAATCAGCAATATTTAATTTTCTAGAGCTATTTGCCCTAATTGTTTGGTGATTTCGTTCATTCATTTTTACTAATTCATCAATGTTTAAATATTTTTCATGATCTTGCCATACCTTATTTGATTCTCCTGTTTTATGGTTCTTTTTTTCTTGTTCATTTTCAAATAACCCTGACACAATGCCAAGGGCATATTCACCATCGTTTAACTGAAAAACCTCGCCATAAAGAATAACTCCAATATGTTGATTTGGGTCGTGCTCGATTAACTGAGGAATAAACCTTTCCTTGATTTGTTCAGCCATACTATCGAGTGCGCTTTTTGCCATACGCTCATTATGTCTATCAACATGTGTTGTACTAGCTATCCCTGTAGTGATTTTCATATCTTTGATTCAATAGTTTTTATTTCTTCATCTGTGAGGTCATAAAGTTTATAAATTGCTCGATCTATTTTTTCGTCCAGTTTTTCAATCTCTGTTTTTAGTCGGGCGTGTTTATCGGTATTGCCTGTCATCTCGTGTGCTTCTTTTTGCAAGTCGATCATTTGGGATGTTAAACTTACAATTTCCTCATACGTCTTTTTAGATTTCTCGTCTGTTAAATTTGGTTCTCTAATTGGCAATTGGGCTACTTGTCTTGCTTGAATTTCTGAAAATACCTTTTTTGTCGATTTTAGAAATTCAAGATAGTAAAAATTGAGTAATTTTGAGTTAAACAATGCTAAAAAGAATTTAATATCAAGTTCAACACCTTCTTTTAAATTCATAACAACCAAAGTGTTAAGCGCATAAAATTGGCGATCATCATATGCTGCTGTTAGTTTATCTCCAACACGTCTAAAGAAAATCTTTGATGGGCTTTGGAAAATATCTTCTCTTTTACAGCTGTGAATAGCGTTGATGTCGTATTTTAAATATGTGCCATCCCAATTTATGGAATATCGGTTTATGTTTCGCCCATCTAACATTGGTTTGTATTTGTCGTTTATTTTCTCTTTACTTAAATATTTTGCCCTCTCGTGTTTTAGTGCAATTGCTTGATTGATGTGTAAATAATCGCTTAAAGGTTTTGTTGATTCCTCAATCTTCCTTTTAATTTGCAGGTTTGTTTCGCTCAAATTTATGTTAAAGCTGTATTTATTCGTTGTATAAAATAATTTTTGAGTTATTGAGTTACTTCTTTTGAAGGATAATTTTCCGTCAATTTTTATGATTTTGACTTTTTTCGAGTTTCTTTTTCTTTCTGATGAGGTCTTTTGCAAAATTAAAATCACATTTTCAACTACTGCGTCTTTGAATGGTAAATCGTCAAATGACACAATGTTTTCAATCGCACAGTGATCTAGGATATACTTTCGAAGTTGATAGTAATAATCCTGTGTCAAAATTGTATTAGGGATGATAAAGCCTAAATAACCACCCTCCGACAATAGATCTAATCCTCTTCTGATAAAAAAGGCAAAGGTGTTGAGTCTCCCCATTGATGACTCATAGTGATCAATAAGATATTTTTTCATTCCTTCTTCGAGATCGCTACTCATTGATAATTGAACATAAGGCGGGTTGCCAATAATTACATCAAATGCATTTTCTCCAAAAACTTCAGGAAATTCCTGCTTAAAATTGAAGGGCTGTTGATTTCGCCATTTCTGATCAAAATATGGAGTTAGTGTTTCATGATTGCCCTCCATTAAAGAATTACCAATTCTTAAATTATGCGAAAGTGTCGGTAGTTTTGTCCTTTGTTGCAAAACACGCAAAAGTAAGTTGAGTTGAGCGATTTCTATGGCTTGTTCGTCCAGATCAACGCCGTAAATATTGTTTTTCAAAATTTCAAAACGATCAAAAAGCCCTGTTTGTTTATCTAGTTTCGTTTTTGCTTCCAGCATTTTGTCGTAAGCCGAAATAAGAAAAGATCCACTGCCACAAGCAGGGTCAAGAATTTTGATGTTTGGAATGTCTTTTGCGGTGGCTTTTTTCAAAACTTCACCGAGTGTTTGCTCAATCAGATATTCAACAACATATTTTGGCGTGTAGTAAATTCCCTGTGATTTGCGTTTGGATTTTTTCTTTTCGTCTTTTTGCGCTTTTTCTTGAACATAGCCCAAATACTGCTCATAAATTCCGCCCAGAACATCGGTTGAAATGGCGGAAAAATCGTAGCGGTAGCCGTCGGCGGTCTGGTAAAGCCCTTTGATGATTGTTTCAAAAACTTTGTCATCGGCTTTCCAGTTTTCCAGCGCATGTGAAGCGAAAAGTTTTGAATTGTATTGATCGTCAAACCAACGAAAGCCGTCATTGAGCCTTTTGAAAATGTTGTGCTTTTTGCCTGCGCTTTCCCATTCACGAACAAGTGAAAGCAAAATGTTTTGTTCGATTTTTCTGTCTTCGGCAGTGCGGATAAAAATAAGGCGATCTAAAACTTTTTGCACACCTTCATCAAGTGCGTCTTCGTCAATGTTGCTGTTGTTTTTCTTAAAGTCCTTTGTGAGAAGTGCTCGCCAAGTTGTCAAATCTTCAAAAAGTTTTTCGCCGACCTGTTTTCGCTTGGTGAGCTTGCCCCATTTTTCCGCTTGTTCGGCGAGTTTCTTTTCTTCAAAACTTTCTTTGGAAAGTAGCCATAACTGGTCAAAGCGGTCTAGGTATTCGTGCCATTTCAGCTCAAAGAAAAGATTTCGAGATAGACTTTTTGGCGGAATTTCGGCATTGAAAACTTTTATGCCTTCAAAGTCGGAAAGAATCGCCCATGTCACGCTTTTGTTCCAAGAATAATTTATGGCTTGTTCCGCCCATTTCCACTCGTCCAAGTCAACTTTCATGGCTTTAGCTTCCAAAAACATTACTGGAATGTGATTTAAGCGAAACGCCAAATCAACACGCCCTTTTGAGACGTTTTCTTCTGTAGTCACTTCTCCCGGATTTTCAAGATTTCGCATATCCCAGCCCAAAAATTCAAAAAGTGGCTCGATAAACTCGTTTCTGGTTTGGGCTTCGTTGTATGAATTTACCTTTCGGGTATCAACAAGATTTTGGTATTTTTCAACCAATTTTGCGATTTGCTGTTTTGCTTCTTGTTTTGTCATTGGGTATTTTTTTATTGCTTATCCCCGATAAGCTTGACCAAATCAGCTATTCGGCAGGAATATCCCCATTCATTGTCGTACCAAGCCATCACTTTTACCAAATTTTCGCCTATTACTTGGGTGGACTCGGCGTCGATGACGGAAGAAAATGAACTTCCTTTATAATCGATGGAAACAAGCGGTTCCTGAGAATATCCCAGAATTCCTTTCATTTGGCCTTCGGCAGCTTCTTTGAATTTTGCGTTTATTTCTTCAGTGGTTGCGGATTTTTGAATCGTGCAGGTGAGATCGACCAAGGAAACCGTAGGAGTGGGGACGCGGATTGCCAATCCGTTCAATTTCCCGTTCAATTCCGGTAAAACCAGCCCGATTGCCTTTGCTGCGCCTGTGGAAGTCGGGATCATGGATAGTGCGGCCGCGCGAGCTCGGCGCAGGTCTTTGTGAGGAAGGTCGAGGATGTTTTGATCGTTTGTGTAGGCGTGGATTGTGGTCATGAGTCCTTTTTCGATTCCGAAATTGTCTTGCAAAACTTTCGCGAATGGAGCGAGGCAGTTTGTGGTGCAGGAAGCGTTTGAGATGATGTTGTGTTTTTCCGGATCGTAATCTTTTTCGTTTACTCCTAGCACGACGGTAAAGTCTATTTCATCTTTTGCTGGAGCGGTGATAACGACTTTTTTTGCGCCCGCGGTGATGTGTTTTGTCGCACCTTCTTTATTTGTGAAATATCCTGTTGCTTCAATCACTAAATCGATTCCAAGGTCTTTCCATGGTAGGTTTGACGGGTCTTTTTCGCAGAATACTTTTGTTGGCGTGCCGTCCGCTGAAATTTCATTTTCGGTTGAGGTTATTTCGTTTTGCAGGATTCCGTAATTTGAGTCGTATTTCAATAAATGAGCTAGTGTTTTTGCGTCCGTGAGGTCGTTTATCGCGACGATGTCGAAATATTTTTTATCCAGATTTATTCTGAATATTTCACGGCCGATTCTGCCAAATCCGTTAATCGCGACTTTGAGCTTCATATTTGTAGGGGTTAATTGAATGCGCCGTTAGTATATATATCAAAAGTTTGTCTTTCAATCCGAACTCTTTTAATATTCTGGTATGAAAAAAATAAAATTGGATGGGAAATCGGGGGTGGAGGCGGTGGAGGTTTTGAATGATGGGGGAATTGTGATGCATCCGACGGAGACTTGTTATGGGTTGGCGGTGGATGTTTTTAATGAGCGAGCTCTTGAAAAATTGTATCTGGTGAAGGGAATGGAGCGAAATAAGCCTCTCAGTATTTTGGTGGACTGCTTGGAAATGGCTCAAAAATACGGGGAGTTTTCGGAAAAAGCTTTGCAGTTGGCAAAAAAGTATTGGCCGGGGCCGCTTGCGATGATTGTTCCGAGAAAAAATTTACCTGAGTTTTTTAATATTGGGGATGGATTTGTGTCTTTTAGGGTTTCAGATGATAAATTTTGTATGGAAATGATAAAAAAATTCGGAAGGCCGGTGACGACGACAAGCGCGAACGGAGCCGGATTGCCTCAAATGTATGATGCTGAGGACTTGGAAGGATCTTTTGGTGAACTTTTTAGTGAATTGGATTTGGTGGTGGATGGAGGAAAAATTCCGGAAAATAAGCCTTCGACAATAGTTAAAGTGGATGGGGATGAGATTGTGGTGATTAGACAGGGAGATATTTTTTTGAACATCTGAAAAACGCGTTAGAATAGATTTATTATTCCCAATATCGAGCTTATTCCTCCGCCAATCAATATTCCAGAGCCCATTGCTCCCAGAGAAATCAAGCCGATTGCTTTCCAGTATTCTATTCCAAAAACGAAGGCGATAAGAGTTGCGGTGCCTGGGCCGCTTCCGGGGAGGGGAATTATTATTAAGAGTATAAGAAATAGTGCTTCATATCTTTGAAAGTTTTTTGAGTGTTCCGCGCGGGTTTTGTTGAATAATTTTTCGAAAAATGAGTCTAAGGTTTTTGATAGAAGATAGCGGCATCCAGCGCCTGCTGGACGCCGGTGCCGCCGAACGTCTGCATGAAGTCCGCC
>JAQVVS010000044.1 GCA_028698865.1 Candidatus Altimarinota bacterium
TTCAACGGTGTAATTTGTGTTTAGGTGTCCGTAAAAAGAATAAAAAATGCAATTTTCAATTTCGTGTTTCAAAATGATATATCCTCCATAGTTTCCTTTTCCTTCTTCTTTTCCTATCATTTCAATTGTGCCTTCAAGGGGGCAATAAAGAGAGGTGTCTTTTTCTGTAATTATATCCAGCCCTACATGAAAAACTCTTTTTTCATCAACTATTTGTTTGTAGTTTCGGAGTAAAGAGGATCTTTCTTCCAGATATTTTCCTATTCCCCAGTTTTTACCGCTTTCTTCCAATTCCGTAAAAATTGTCGATTGAAAGTTATTAAAATCTTCGGTGTCGTAATTTTCAATATTTGTATTTTTTGAAGAAAAATCGAAAACGTGAGGAGATCCTTTCAGCTGATTTCCGAACAAAGGAAATATTTCCAAATTTTTCGTCGTGAAATTAAGCGGATAATACATGTGCGGGGTGGTTATGTTGTTAGAGTTGACGTATCTATGATGCAAGATTGTTTTGCGGGACTTCGGAAGTCATTGTTGTGTAAATTCGGGAAAATGTTTCGAACATAATGTTGTATTCCGTGTATAAAAACAGGTATTTTTGATGCTGAATAATTTTCGTATCTGAGTTGTTGTGCTGTGTACTTTGGGTGAACCGGAGTCATTTCGCCGTCAGCGAGGACTGCGCCGCCATCTATTTCGGTGTCCACTATATGGAGTGTTCCTCCTGTCCAATAGTGAGGAGTTGTTTGTTCATAGATTCCGTTTTCATTTATTTTAAATCCTTTTAGTCTGCTTAGGGCGTCTGCCGTAGGGGTTTTTCCTCGTAAGTTGAATGAATAATCTCCTCTGGTCATTGCCGGATGAATGTTTAAAACTTTGCCGAAAAGGTGGCGATATTCGGCAATCATGTTTTCTAGTCGGAGCATTAAGTGATCGGATACGATTATGTCTGCGCCCATTTGTTGGGATACGGCGATCGCTTCTTCTTCAAATTCCAATTTTGCTTGTTGTTTTCTTTCTGGATTTGTTTTTCCTGATATTTTTCTATAAGTAGAGGGGACGTTGTGAGTATTTTTTGTTAAAAGTTCTCCTCTATCATCTCTGATGTCTTTAGGATGGATCCATAATCCTTCGTTATCGTTTGGATGAATTTCGTATCCGTTTAATCTGTCTTTTGGGTGATCGTCTGTAATGATTCCTCGTATTCTGATGCAATTCGAAAGATCATTTCTTCCATCATTTATTATTCTGTTAACAGCTTCGATTAAGCCCATCATGTAAACTTCTCTTCCATCTGGGAGGGTTATTGTTGATCCGTTTTTGTCTTCTGCTCCTACATCTCGTACGGATGTGATAAAGACTACATTTAATGGTCTTTCCAGAGGGGGATTTTCGCTGTGGGTTTCGCTGTAATCATAAGTTGTAAGAGGGCTTGGGGTAGAGGTTTTAGTCATTTGAAATTTTTGTTAAAATTGATTATTCGACGCTTTATTTACATTTTGCGGGTTGGAATGTATAATTTATATGTAAAAAAGTTTTAAAAATCGCAGAACTGTTATATTTATAACTAATTTTATGTTTAAAATATCAAAGTCCATTGAAGATATTGTTGAGAAAAACCCTGTTTTAACCTTTGTTTTCCACCATAAATTGATTAATTTGACGAAAACGGCTGAATTTATTAAGCCATTGATTGAAGCGAGGGCAAAAAAAGAGGTGAAGTCTTCGGCGATTTTGATGTGCTTGTCGAGGTATCAAAAGAGATATGAAAAAATTAAGGTAAGTAGAGAAAATTATAAAATAGAAAATATAAATGTTCGTTCGGACTTGAGCACGATTACGTTTACTCTTGAAGACAAGGTTTTGAATCAAATAAATGATTTGTATAATAAGCTTCATGTGGAGGGGGCATATATTGTTATAAGCAGGGGAACAAGGGAAATCACTTTGATTTTAAATAGTGAGTTTTTGGAAATGGTGGAAAATCACGTGGGGGCTGTTCCCAAGTATAAAAAATCGGGTATTGCCGCTATCGGTATAAATTTTGAAGAAAAGTATGCTGAAATCCCCGGCCTTCTTTATGCGGTTATGCAACAAATCAGATTACAAAATATCAATATAGTTGAAGTTATTTCTACTTATACCGAGTTGATAATTTATGTGGAAAAAGATCAGGCCAAACTCTCTTTTGATACTATTTTTCAATCTTTTTCTTGATTTGTTTGACTTATTTAAAAATTTGGCGTAGAGTTCTTATGCTAAATTTCAATAAACGCTTCGATATCACCTTTGTTGGTTATAAATCGCTAGGCAGTTGTTGGGAGGAGGTAATATTTATAACCTAAAAAAGGTAAAATGGCTAAGAAAATCTATGTAGGAAATCTTTCCTACAGCACTACGGATGACAGTTTGCGCGAAGCTTTCGCTGCGGCTGGAACTGTAGAATCTGCTCAGGTAATTACTGACAGAATGTCCGGCAGATCCAAAGGTTTTGGATTTGTGGAAATGTCAACAGACGAAGAAGCGCAAGCTGCTATCGCTATGTGGCATGAAAAAGAACTTGATGGCAGAAATCTTGTCGTCAACGAAGCTCGTCCGATGACTGAAAGACCTCCAAGAAGAGAGGGTGGATTCGGTGGAGGAAGAGGAGGATTCGGAGGAGGAAATAGATTCTAATTGAATCTTTAGCTTACACAAGAATCTTTAAAGGAAGCGATGATTTTATTCACATCTTTGTGGAGATCGTCGCTTCTTTTTATGGTGTAGGTTGAACAGGTTTTGTAAATGGCTTTTCTTTCTTCGTAAATTTTTTGAAGTTCTGAGAGTTGGTCTGCGGTTTTTGTCAGAGGGGGGCGTTCCGTTTTTGCTTTTTTGAGGTATTTGTAGCAGTCCTCAGGGGATCTTTCTAAGTATATTATCGTTCCCAGTTCTTTTAATATTTTTTTATTTTTCGGATCCACAATGGTTCCTCCGCCCAGTGAAATTATGGTTTCATCTTCGCCAATTAGATTTTTTACGGCTTCTTTCTCTTTTTTTCTAAAATATTCCCATCCATGTTTTTCATATATTTCTTTGATCGACATATTTTCGTTTTTTTCAATTTCTTTGTCGATGTCTATAAATTTGAAATTTAATTTTTCACTGAGAAGTTTTCCGATTTTAGATTTCCCGCTACCTCGAAGTCCGGTTAAAATTATGTTCATTAGTGCTTTATTAAGTATTTGAATTTTAAAGAAAAAACGAAAGTTAAAAGAGTGGTTATTCCTCCTATTAGAAATGGTACTTGGTATCCATAATTTGCTCCTATGGGGCCGAGAAGGAGGTTTCCAATGGATGTTCCAATAATGATTATAAAGGTAACGATTCCGGCATTTCCTCCAATGCGTTTTAAATCAAATATTTGAGATAGGCCGTAATAAAGGAAAAAAAACATCATGGCGTCTCCGGTTTCATGGATAATGCGAAAAAATAAAGAAATTGAGGGAATGGGAATTGTCATAAGAATTAATCCTAATCCACTCATGCTAGTTCCTAAAAGTAAAAGGTTTTTTGTTCCAATTTTTTTAATTAGCTTGCTGATCAAGAGGACGCTTATGGACATAGTAATAATTGCTGTTCCCATGTACAGTCCGCTTTGTAATTTATTGAGATTTAATGAGTTTTCTAGAAAAAGGCCATAGCTGGTTTCTTCTGAACCGTAATGAAGAGCGAAAAGAAACATAATAAAAAGAAAAAATAAGACATCTGGTTTAAAAATATCTTTTTTGTAATTGAGTATTTCGAATTTTGAGGTGGCGTTTTTCGGAAGAATTATTTGGCTAAGAATTGCCATGATTGCGAATGATATTCCTATTACAATAAAAATACTGGTGAATTGAATGTTTAGATTTAAAAAATATCCTGAAATAATTATGCTAATGGCTATAAGTAGATAGTTTAGGCTCAAAAATGTACTGATTCTTTTTCCTGCATGTTCTTTATTTGTTGTTTTAAGGAAAAGGCTATCCATAGAATTTCCATATAAAGTTTTTCCCAGACTTCCTAAAAAGAAGCAGGGGATTAGGCTGGCGAAAGTTGTGAAATTTGCCATTCCTATATATTGGATTGTAAGCAAAAGTAGACCTATGGTTATGATATTTTTTGACTTAAAGACGTCGTTACTAAGTCCTGATGGGAGAATAGAAATTAGTCCAGTTAGAGAATAGGTCATAAATATAATTCCAATTTCGATTCCACTAAAGCCAATGCTTTTCAAGTGAATTCCTATGAAAAATATTGTGGAGTGAAGAAGTCCTTTTACTAAAGCGTGGAAAATAGATAGTTTTGTTGTTTGAAGTTTATTTTCCATGGTTTTGTATTTTTTTTAAATCGTTCCAAAATCTTGTATAACTTTTTGATACGCAGTTGCGGTTTTTTATTTTAATGAAGGGTAAAAGGTCTTGTGCTATTGCAAAGCTCATGGCTATTCTGTGGTCGTTGTAGGTTTCTATCGAGGTGGGGGATGAGGATTCTTTTAGTTGTGATAGTAATGCTGGGTTTCCGTGAATTTCTATGAAGTTTTTGCTGGTTTTTACCTTTATGCCGAGTTTTGAAATTTCGTTTTTTAGGGCTTGTAGGCGGTCGGTTTCTTTGATTTTTAAGTTTTTGATATTGGTGATTTTTGTTATGCCTTTTGTGAAAATTGCGAGAATAGCGAAAGTCATAACGAGATCCGGCGTTTCGTTCATGTCTATAACTCCAAGCGATTTTAGTGTTTTTACGCCTTTTATCAGTGTTCCTGTTTTTTGAAATGTGATTTTACATCCCATTTTTTTGAGATAATCCAAAAATTTTATATCTCCTTGGATGGAGTTTTTTGTTATGCCTTCAAGAAAAACGGGAGTTGCTGGCTGAAGTGCCGAGTAAGCTCCGATGTATGAAGCCGAGGAAGCGTCACTTTCTATCGTGATTGTTTTTGGTGGGCGAATTTTCTGATTTCCTTGTATTATGAATTGTTTAAAATTTTTGTTCACAATTTTGATTCCGAATTGCGTTAATAGGCTTAACGTCATTTTTACGTATGGGGTTGAACAAAGTTTTTGTTCTATCTTTATGGTGGTGTTTTTTGTAGCGAACGGCGTGGTCATTAGGAGTGCGGAGAGGTATTGACTGCTGATGTTTCCTTTTATTTTGAGCAGTTTTCCTCCTTGAAGTTTTTTTGGATGAATGGTTATCGGGAGAACTCCATTTTTGGATGTTATTTTTGCGCCGAGGGTGTTTAGTGCGTTTGTGAGTTCTGAAATTGGTCTTTCGCGCATTCTTTTATCCCCGTCTATGATTATGGTTTTTTCTTGCAGGGTAGCGAGTGCTGTCAAAAATCTGGTCGCTGTTCCGGCGTTTGCTGTGAAAATTTTGATTGGTTTGTTTGTGGAATTTTTGGAGGTTGTGGGGTTATTGGTGGTTGAGGGATTTGCGGAACGGATTTTTTTTAGGCCTTCGATCATGTATTTTGTGTCGTCGCAGAGTCCTATATTTTTTATTTCGATTGGTTTATCGCTTAAAGATGCAAGTAAAAGTACTCTGTTTGTGATGCTTTTTGATCCGGGTACTTGAATTTTGATTGGATTTACAGACATTTTTCTTTGTTGATTATAATTTTTCCGTGAAAATTATCGCTTTGCCGATTTGGGTTGGGAGAATGAAGTTTATTGTGTCGCCATGTTTTTTTTTGTCCGATACAAGATCTTTTAAAGTTGGGATTTTCATTGTTGCGATGGGAAGTTCTACTTTTGATAATAAATTTCTAATGCGATCTGCGGTTTTTTTGTTTAATAGTTTTTTTTCTACTGCTAGGCGATTGGCTAAAACCATGCCGATTGAGATGGCGTAGCCGTGAAGGAGCTTGTATCCCGATAATTTTTCAATGATATGTCCGTAGGTGTGTCCGTAATTTAAAATCATTCTTTCTCCGTTTTCCTTTTCGTCTTTTTCTACTACTTGAGCTTTTATAGTGACTGATTGTTCAATAATTTTGTTCATTATTTTTGGCTCGAGGAAGAGGATTTTTGACAAATTTTTCTCGATGGTTTCGAAGAGGTTTTTGTCTTTTATCACTCCGCATTTTATGATTTCGGCGAGTCCGTTTCGGATCTGAGTTTTTGGCAATGTTTTTAGGTAATTCGGATCTATGAAGACCGCTTTTGGTTGGTGGAATGTGCCGAGAAGGTTTTTGCCGTCAGGCAAATCCACTCCCGTTTTTCCTCCTATGGCAGAATCGACCATGGATAATAATGTTGTGGGAAGGTGGATGTATGGAATTCCTCGCATGTATATTGATGAGAGAAAGCCGGCGGCGTCGCCTGCGACGCCGCCTCCTAATGTTATTATTGCGTCTTTTCGATCGAACTTTTTTTCAATCATTTTGGTTGTCAAAGTTTCAATCGTTTTCAGATTTTTTGATTTTTCACCTTCTGGAAAACTAAAAATTTCACATTCTATATTGTTGTTTCGCAGAAATCTGGCAAATGAAAATCCGTACAATTTGCAAACTTTTGAATCTGTAATTATTGCGTATTTATTCCCAAGTTTCATTTTTTTCAAATCTTTTGGAATACGGTTTGTTATCCCGTTTTCGATAACGATTTTGTATGATTTTTTGGGTTCGGATTTTAGATTTACTTTGATTTCTATCATAGTTTATCCGGTTAATTTTTAAATATGTTTTCCAACAGCGATCATTATCGGTTGGATGTTTTTCAATAATTCTTTAAATTCTTCCGGAGTTAATTGTTGCTGAGCATCGGACTTTGCTTCTGATGGATTTGGATGAACTTCTATCATTACTCCGTCCGCGCCGCATGCTATTGCCGCTTTTGTCATCGGTTCAATCAAAGATTTTTTTCCTGTAGCATGGCTTGGGTCCACTATGATTGGCAAATGACTCATTTCTTTTACAAGTGGAACGGTTGCCAGAGCTAATGTGTTTCTGGTTTCTTTTTCGAATGTGCGAATTCCTCTTTCACAAAGAATTACATTTGGATTTCCGTTTGCTAAAATGTATTCGGCCGCCAGTAAAAATTCTTCAATCGTTGCGGAAAGTCCTCGTTTCAACAAAACTGGTTTTTGAGTAGCTCCAACTTCTTTTAAAAGTTCGAAATTTTGCATATTTCTTGCTCCGATTTGAATCATGTCCGTTTTTTTGCATATTGCATCAAGATCTCTGATATCAACAATTTCAGTAACTACCGCCATTTTGTGTTTGTCGGCCGCATTTCTTAAAATTTCCAAGCCTTCTTCTCTCAGCCCTTGAAAGGCGTATGGACCTGTGCGAGGTTTAAAAGCTCCCGCGCGTAAAATTTTTACTCCCATAGCCGAAAGTTTTTTGGCTACTTTTTCCATTTGTTCGTCCGATTCTACTGCGCATGGTCCGGCGATCATTGCTAACGTTTCTTTAGAACCTATTTTTATTCCGTTTACATTAATAATTGTCGGTTCTTTTTTTGTTTCGATGCTAACAAGTTTGTATGGTTGAACAA
>JAQVVS010000045.1 GCA_028698865.1 Candidatus Altimarinota bacterium
GCTTGTGACGGATCCATGGATTGAGGCCAGTAAAAAATATAAAGTCGGCACTGTTATCGAGGGAGATGTAAACAGAGTTACTCCTTTTGGAGCATTTATCAAGCTTGACGATGAGATAAACGGACTGATTCATGTGACCGAAATTTCCGGAGATGAAGAAGTTACGGACGCCACTACTTCTCTTAAGGCTGGCGATCATGTTAAAGCTAAAATTATCTCAATAGATGTCGAAGAACACCGAGTCGCATTGTCAATTAAAGCTTTGACTGAGAAATCTTCAAAGAAAAAAGCTTCGAAAGAAGATGATGAAAATGAGAAATCTGCAGAAGGTGAAAAAGAGAAAAAAGCCAAAAAAACAAAGAAAGAGAAGGAAGAATCTGTCGTAGCGGAAGAAGAATAAAGATTTATCAAGCGCATTTTTAAAAGAGCTCTATTCAATAGGGCTCTTTTTATTGTAAAATTCGCGAGAATATGAGTCTAAACAATGAACAAAATCGGGCTGTAAATCATAAGGATGGCCCCGTTTTGATAATAGCGGGAGCTGGAACTGGGAAAACTCGGGTGATTACTTCGCGAATTGTTAATTTGATCAATAAAGAAGGAATTAAGCCTGAGAATATTTTAGCTCTTACTTTTACCGAAAAAGCCGCCAACGAAATGGTGGAAAGGATAGATATGGATATGCCTCTGGGATATAGCGAGCTTTGCGTAAAGACTTTTCATGCTTTTTCAGATCAGCTACTGCGCGAAAAAGGTCATGAAATAGGTATTGATACTGGGTATAAAATTCTCGACCAAGTTGAACAATGGTTTTTCTTTAAAAAACATTTGTTTGAGTTTGAGCTGGATTATTATCGCCCTCTCGGAAATCCAAATAAATTTATTTACGATTTGCTCTGGCATTTCGGCAAATTGAAAGATGAGTTGATTTTACCTGATGATTACATCAAATATGCTGAGAGTCTCGCCGGAGAAGAAAAAGACAAGACTCTAGAAATCGCTCGTCTTTATAAGCAATATCAGAAATTATTGATTCAAAATAATTTTTTGGAATTTGGAGATTTGACGGCTTATTCCCTTCAACTTCTGGAAAAAAGAGAGTCTGTTTTAAAAGAGTATCAAGAAAAATTTAAATATATTCTGATAGATGAGTTCCAAGACACCAACTATGCGCAATTTAAGTTGGCGCTGATGCTGGGTCAGTCTCATAAAAATATCTTTGCGGTGGGAGATGATGATCAGAGTATTTATAAATGGCGCGGAGCGAGCCTGAGTAATATGTTGCAATTTGAAAAGAATTTCCCAGAGTGTGAAAAGATTGTTTTGGCTGAAAACTATCGAAGCACCAAAAATATTCTAGATGGCTCTTACAGTTTAATTCAAAACAACAATCCGGATAGAATGGAAGTGAAGAATGGTATCAACAAACAACTTAGATGTAATGTTAATGATTCGAATGATCAGATTGAGATTCATAGATTTCCTTCTTTTGTGCAAGAATCATCATTTGTGGCTGAGCAAATTCAAAAACTGCATCATGAAGGAGGTTATGAATATAGAGATTTCGCGATTTTGATCAGGGCAAATCATTTGGCCCATCCTTTCGTGGATGAATTAAAATATCTTGGGATCCCCTATCAAGTTCGCAATCCAAAAGGACTTTTGTCGTTGGAGGAGATTAAGGATTTAACTTCAGTGCTAAAATTTTTAGCTAATCCTTTGGATGACATATCTCTGCTTAGAATCTTGCGAATGGATGTTTTTGATATTCCGATGGCAAAGATTTTGGAAATTTTAAATAAGCCAAAAAAGTCCCACTTGATAAACGCTCTCACTACTGAAAATTTATCGATTTCTTTTCCCGGAATGGAAAAAGGCGAAGAAAAAGTACATGAAATTCTAAATGAGTTAATTGCTTTTTCAAAAAAAGAGCCTATCGGTTTAGTTCTAAATGAATTTTTACAAAGGTCCGGTTATTTAAAAAGATTGATTGAAAAAGATAAGTTTGAAGAGGTTGAAAATATTAATTCTTTTGCCAGATATGTGACTAAATTTGAAAAGGATAATGAAGATAGATCTGTCATTGATTTTGTAAGTTATTTAAAATTGCTGGAGGAAGCTAATTCTCCTTTATCAAACAATACGGATGCCGATAGGGATTCTGTGCAAATATTGACTGCCCACGGAGCTAAAGGCTTGGAATTTCCTTTTGTGTTTATAGTAGATGCTGTGAATCATCGATTTCCGGGGACTAAAAGAAGTGATGCTTTTGAAATTCCGCCGACATTAACTAAAGAGATTTATCCAGAAGGCGATTTTCATTTACAAGAAGAGCGAAGACTTTTTTATGTAGCTATGACTAGAGCTAGAAAGCAATTATTTATTACTTATAGTGATCTTTACGAAGGAAATAAAAAGTGGAAGATATCCCCTTTCGCGCAGGAGGCATTGAATAGTAATTGTGCAAAATTGATCGAACATGAAGAAACTGCTGACGCCATTACAAAACTAAAAGAATTCAAAACTGTGAGGCCGCCGATCTTTGACCTCCCCCCCTTCAAAAGAAAAACTTTAAGTTATAGCCAATTTGATACTTTTAAAACTTGCCCTCTAAAATACAGTTATAGATATATGATTGGAGTGCCCTCTCCGCAGTCTCATGCCGCCAACTTTGGATCAAGTATTCATGACACTCTAAACCAGCTCTATAAGATGCTGAAATTTGGCAAAAAAGTTAATTTGGAAATTCTCGCGGAATTATATGAAAAAAATTGGTCTCCTTATGGATATGAAAGCGTTGAGCATGAGGAAATTCGCAAAAAACAGGGATTGGATTTGTTGACTGAATTCTTTAAAAAGAATAGTGAACCTTGGATTGTCCCAGCTTTTCTAGAACAACCTTTTAGTATCAAAGTGGGTGATTTTACAATTAGTGGAAGAATCGATCGTATAGATAGACTATCTGATGGCACTTTTGAGGTGATTGATTATAAAACAGGGCGATCCAAAGATAATGTAAACTTAAATAAAGATCTTCAATTATCGATATATGCTTTGGCGTGCAGGGATGTTCTGAAAATTCCGGTATCAAAACTTAGTTTGTATTATCTGGAAAACAACGAAAAATCTTCTACTGAAAGATCCGCCCAGCAAATCGATGATGTAAAAGGTGAAATACAAGGTTATATCTTGGATATGCAAACATCAAAATTCAATCCTACTCCGGGGTTTTTATGTAGTTTTTGCGATTATAGGGTAATTTGTCCGGCAGTTTAGAACATCTGGAAAACGCGTCCTACTTCGTCAACTTCGTTGCTCCCTACTCGCCGTACCGGATAGCACGACTCTGTTAGTACTCGTAATTTATTTCCGCGTCATTGCTCTTTTCGTCTATTTCTTTTATCAAATTTTTTGGATCCAATTCAAAAGTAATCACGCCATCATCCTTGTATTCGTAGATGGCTCTCGGAATTTCATATTCAAAGCTAAACAAGTCCCCTTTTCCCATCGATGTAAACGAATCTTTTGTCGCCAAAACCTCTTTTCCGTTCACTTTTATGGAATATTCTAAGGGCTTTTTTCCGTCTATAGCCCCTGGCCCGAGGTTTTCCAATGTTGCCATAACCTTCAGGTTTTCTCCTTGCGATGGAGGGCTCACCAGTTCTATTTTTGCCACCAAGTCGGGCAATAGAGCGCTTGTATCTTCAACTATTTCAGATTCTGGCATGTCTTGCCTCATGAGTTGTCCTTTAAAAAGTTCGCCTCGTCCGTATGTAAGAGCTACAACTCCCAGCAATATGACTCCTATCAGCATCCATAATCTTTTTTTGTTTCCGGATTTTGCTTTGTTGGAATTCGGTTTTGAATTCATAGCCTTCATAGCGTTTTTGTTAATGATTTATTATATTTCTACATTTGGTTTATCGATGAGCAGTGGATCAGCTTTTCCCCCTTCGACTCCGTCCGTGATTTTATAAATATCTTTATCGAGTTTGTTGAATTCTTTGTATGCCGAATTGTACATGTTTACGGTTGTGCCGAGATTGCTTCCGAGTTTTTGCATGTAAACTTCATAAACGGATAAGTGCTTGCCGAATTCGCCGACTTTCTTGATGATTTCCTGAACGGACTCTTCCATTTTCAAAGCTTTCAGCCCTTGCAAAACGGTTTCCAGATAAGCAAAGAATGATGTCGGAGAAACGATAATCACATGTTTTTTGAAAGCGTATTCTATGAGATCCGAAGTATTTACATTTACGGTCCCGACTTTGTAAATCAAAAGATTATAGTAAATGCCCTCTGCGGGTATAAACATAAATGCGAAATCCGTGGTGTTTTCTTTCGGACGGATGTATTTGGAGGTTTCGTCGATGCGATTTTTTATGTCCATCTTAAATTCTTTTTCCAATTGTTCTCTTCTCGCTTCGTGAGTTTCTTCCGCTATTTTATTGTATTTTTCGAGAGAAAATTTCGCATCAATCGGAATTATTTTATCTTTGAAAAAAATCGCCGCGTCCACAATTTCTCCATCATTAAACTTGTACTGCATTTTATATTGATTTGGAGCAAGCACATTTCCCAGTAAAGCTTCCAAAAAATATTCTCCCAAAATTCCTCTTTGTTTCGGATTTTTAAGTATATTTTCCAGACTTTGCATCTGAGATGTAAAATCCAAAACCTGCTTGTTTGTGCCTTTCAGTTGAGTGAGCTCTTCCGTCACTTCCTTTATCATTTGTGCGCTTTGAGTGAATTGTTTCTGGAGAGTGTCAGCCGAATGTTGAATTCCTTTACTCAAACGATCATCTATCCTATCAAGTAAAAGCTTTGTTTCTTGACGATTTTCCGAGCTACTCTCGCGTAAATCTCTTCTCAGCGCTTCGATATAGTCCAAAATCAATTTGTTTTCGCCTTCATTCGAATCCTTTTTTTTGAATCCCGTAAACCAAATCACAGCTATTGCCGTGACTACTACCGAGGCTAAAATCATTACAACTTGTTCCATAAATATTGTTTTATTTCCGCTGTAAGAGGTTCCCCTCTCCGCTTTTTAATCTACACGGTTTTAAAAATTCAGTAAACCTTTACTTTGAAGTGATTTTTCCGTAGACTACATCTGCTTTTTTACAAATTTAAGTACATGTCTACAAAAATTGCCGATTTGGCGGAAAAACTTGGGATTGAAACTAAGGAACTAAGGGAAAAACTAAAGGAACTTGGGTTTGAGGTTTCGCCTAAAGCCAGAGTTTTGGAAGATGAAGTTGCGGATTTGGTTTATGAAGAACTTTCAGAAAAAGGTGGGGCTTCCGATGGCGAAGGCGGTGAATCCAATAACGAAGATGATTCCGATGTTGCCGAAATATATGATGAGATAATCGCACAACAACAAGAAAGGCAAATCATTAAAAGCCAAAGAAAGAAAACGGCTGGAAAAATTAAAGAAGAGCCTCCAAAAAGCCCTACTTCTACTCCCGTTCTCACCGCCAGCGACTCTATTGAGATGGGGGATTTTATCAGCGTTAAAGAATTTTCCGAAAAAACAGGGATAAATGCGGCTAAAATTATCGGGGAATTGATGAAAAACGGTATTTTGGCGAATGTTAATCAGCAGATCGATTTTGATACTACACAAATAATAGCGACTGATCTTGGCATTACTGTTCATAGACTCAGAACCGCGGCCGGAGCTGATGAACTCATGTCGGGAGATATTTCCAATATGATTAAGGAAGACGATTCTTCGTTGCTTGTGGAAAGGCCTCCGGTTGTTTGTATCATGGGGCATGTGGATCATGGGAAAACGAAGCTTTTGGATGCTATTAGAAATACGAATGTGGTTGATGGCGAAGCTGGAGGAATTACTCAGCATATCGCTGCTTATCAAGTTTCGAAAAAAAATAAATTGATTACATTTTTGGATACGCCCGGTCACGAAGCTTTTACTGAAATGAGGGCGCGCGGAGCTAAGGTTACGGATATCGCAATTTTGGTTGTAGCGGCGGATGAGGGCGTCAAGCCTCAAACGGTTGAGGCTTTGAACCATGCAAAAGAAGCAGGAGTCCCAATCATAGTTGCTGTAAACAAAATGGATAAACCAAATGCGAATTTGGATAAAGTTCGAGCGGAATTGTCCGAACATGGATTGCAGGCTGAAGAATGGGGTGGAAAAACTGTTTTTGTTCCAGTTTCAGCTATAAAGGGTGAAGGGATTGACGCTTTGCTAGATATGATTTTATTGACCGCAGAAATGGAAGATTTGAAGGCGAATCCAAATCGAGAAGCTGTCGGAACGGTGATAGAGGCGCATTTGGATCATAGTCTCGGACCGGTTGCTACTATAATCGTAAACACTGGAACTTTAAAAATAATGGATTACGTTGTCGTTGGAAAAGCTCATGGCCGTATCAAATTAATGAAAGACCATACTGGAAAATCTATGCAGACCGCCGTCCCTTCCACTCCACTTTTGATAGCTGGACTCAGCATTACTCCAAAAAGTGGCGATATTTTACAAGTGGTAAGGGATGATAAAATGGCCAAGGGAAGAGCTGAAGAAATCAGAATGATTATGAAAAAAGAGGAAGAAGAAAGGATGTCGGGGCTTAATCAGTTGATCTCGACCGTTAAATCCGAAAAGATTTTGAGAATCGTTTTGAAAGCTGACACAAAAGGTTCTCTGGAGGCTATAAAAGGGTCTATTTCCAAAATAAAAGATGAAGACGTGGCTATTAAAATAATTCACGGAGGAGTTGGCACGGTAACAAAATCGGATGTAATGATGGCTTCTGCAAGTCGAGGAATCGTAATCGCTTTTCAAGTGGAATATGACTCCCCCGTCGTCCCGAAAATCGCTACTCACGAAAATGTGGAAATAAAAATGTACAAAATCATTTATAACTTACTCGAAGACATAAAAAAGATTTTGAGTGGACTTTTGGAACCGGAAATAACCGAAGTCGTTTTGGGAAGAGCTCAAGTCAGACAAGTTTTCTTCAGCAAGAAAAACGATATGATTATCGGATGCCGAGTTCTCAGCGGAAAACTTCAAAACAAAGCCAAGCTTAAAATCATTCGAAACTCTTCAAAAGATACGGAAGATCAAATTGTCGGTAAGGGAATCGTCGATTCTCTCCGAAAAGTTGATGAATTGGTAAAGGAAATTGGAGAAGGAAACGAGTGCGGAATAAAATATAAAGGAGATATTGTTTTGCAAGAGGGAGATATTTTGGAAGCCTATATCGAGGAAGAAAAACACAGAACAATCACCTAATTTTCACAAATGCGCTACTCAAAACTTTTGGGGAAAACTCGCCATAATCCTCCCTGTGATGCGGATAGTAAAAATGCCGTTTTGTTGACTCAGGCCGGCTTTGTAGAAAAAGTCGCCGCTGGAATTTATAATATTTTGCCGCTGGGATATAGAGTTTTGGGGAAAATAAATCAAATCATAAGAGAGGAAATGAA
>JAQVVS010000046.1 GCA_028698865.1 Candidatus Altimarinota bacterium
ATTTCGGAAATAAAAGTGGAAACATTTTTGCGAAGCCAATAAAGTTTTCCTTTTGTTTTCTTTCTCCAAAAATAAAAAATAAACACATCGCTGACTTGAGACAAATAAAACGCTAAAATACTAGCAATGGCCATTCTCATACTAACTGAGAAAAATCCATTATAAGCGTTATTATAAAGATCAATCTGATCCTGCGAAACTCCAGCAAATCTACCAACCGGAACATTCACGGAAATCCATGTAATCACAATCATTATAACCATTGCCACAACCCCAGTATTGATCATTTGTCTTGTAGCTTTTTTCCCCCAAACTTCATGAACGATATCAATTACCAAAAACATTAAAGGAACCGTCAAAATACCAACGGAAACACTAATAGTATTAAAAAACGCATAGCTCAATGGATCGTTTCCAGTCCAGGCTAAAATAAAATTAAAAAGATAAATCAACGGTGAAAAAAGCACATTAAAAGGCGCCGCAAGCCATCCCGGAATATCAAACTGAGTCACCTTCGCTCCCAATGTATTGGCCAAAACCAAGCACATTACAAAAATTCCCAATAAAAGTTGGCGTTTCCTTTCTGATCCCATAGTAGAGTTTGTTAGAATAATAATTCCCCCTTTGTGAGTTTTAACGATGATATGAAAGAAATTAACACGTCATCGTTGTAAACGGTAGTAATGAGGTCCGCCTAAACTACCTGGTGCCCGGGGCGGGAATCGAACCCACACTTCATTGCTGAAACAGGATTTTAAGTCCTGCGCGTCTACCAATTCCGCCACCCGGGCGCATCCAAAACTCACGCCCTACATTCTTAGGGTTTTTCCAAATAAAATCAACAGAAGTTTTCCTTCAAAACAATTATATCAAGAAACAAAAACCTCCGAAACTTTTTTACCAGTTCCCATCTCAAATTCAAAAGTAATATCTCCAGACTCGGATTTCAAAGTACGAGTATTAAAAGATCCAGTCACAGCCTCAGATTCACCTGATTTCAAAACATGATCTTCAAAAACCCTAACCTCAGTTTTTACAACAACCTTTTCGCCTTTCTCCACAGGCCTACCGGCATTTATTTTTTTTTTCACACTCGAAATTCTGCTCATCAAATTCGGAACAATCCTACCGCAAGAATCTTTGACCTCAGCGGAAATAGCGGAAGTAAGAATAAAAAGCTCTCCCAATTCTTGATCATTCATTTCAGCATAAATCCTTATCGATTGAGGCAAAAAAATGCCTCCATCGGCAAGTTGATCGCCTAAATTTGCAGTAATTGCAACCTGAGGCTCTACACTAAGTCTGGTCTGCATAGTTTCGGAAATAATTACATGAGGCTTTCTTCCTTCAATCCGATGCTGAACAGCATCCGCCTTAATAAATTCTCGACATTTCGCTATCTGACCAATAACTTCAGCCACCCTCATAGAACATTCCACATTAACCTTATAAATATCCAAAAGAGAAAACTCAACCTCCCCTTCTTTAAAAAAAGGAGCCACCAACATTGACAACAATCCATAAGGCCCACACCCCGCATCAAGCACCCGAATAGGCCTTTCATCAGTCATTTTCATCATTTTTTCAATCGCGGATTTTAACCCTCGAGCAAAAACCTTGGTTCTTTTAACATCCTTTAAACACGCAGCCGCTCCACTCGGAGAAAGAGTATCCCCAAAATCACAACGCTCTTTCTCAAGCGAATCAGACCTAGGAGAAGACACATAATATTCTTCATACAGACCTTGAAGGAAAGAACTTGATTTTATCAAATCTCCAGTAACAACTGACGACAAAACATCCTTAATTCCATCACAAGCAGATCCGACATAAATATCTCTATCATTTTCCAAAATAATTCGAGCATAATCTGTAAAACGATTTTCAAGAGAAGATCTGTCCATAATAAAAATTTAAAAGACACCCTTTTAACAATTCCCAGAGCAAAAGTCAACAATCTATGGAAGTACAAAAATCAATCTCCCTTTAAAACAACCTCTAAAGTCCCCTCTCCACCTCGATCAAATCGCCCTTCATAAACCCGCAAAACAAAAGATTTTCCCTGTAGATATTTGCGCAAAAATGGCTTTATAATCGGCATACCTTTTTTGGAATGAAGCCCTTTTCCGGTAATAAACAAAATCTTCGTAAGTCCCCTATCGAGACATTCCTCTAAAAATTCATCCGTAAGTCTCCTCATATCACTCTCACGGAGCATACCCTTGTCATGAAAATCGAATTCCGCCTGAGGTTTGCTCAAGTTATCATATTTATTGAGTTTTTTCGGACGAGATTTTTTAGACATATTTTGAACAATCAGCATCGTTTCTTCAATGGACAGCTTTAAATAGTTACCAAAAATGCAATTTATTTCTTATTGTTTATTCTCAACTTTCACATCTCTATAACCACCATCTTTAAGATAAATTCTATAGGAACCAAAATGTGCATGAGCTGCGCTAATCCCCTTAATTTCATCAAAATTAACCTCAGCAAGAGAAGCAAGATGCTTTTTTAGCAAATCAAAATCTTCCACGGCCATCTCTCTAATAAACCAAGGGTTTTTACTCAACTCACCAAGAACAACATCAATCGAACCAACAGATTGTAACGAAACCAAAAGCTCCTCAGTTTTTGCATAATCAGTTCTTCTATCTTCAGCCTCCTCCTCCCTCATAACACCCAATACTTCAGCCGAAGGCTTATAAGGCTTACTTTGCTTCGCAGGAAGAGCATTAGCCTTATCACCAGACTCTCTGTAGCTTTCCAATGGTACAACTCCCATATTTTTTTGGTTAACAAATTATTCACTAAAATGATTATATCATACATATTTCAAAAAAAAGTTAAATTTGACTATATCACCCAACCAACTACCCGAAAAACAAGCACCCCTCGGCAACACAACCAAAAACACTCCAGGTTTTCTGGTGGGCCAGGAGACTTCGATCCGCCACGGCGGATTAAGAGCCAGCACAAGATCGTCTGCACTATTTGATTTTTTGGTGGGTCAGGAGGAACTCGAACCCTCGATCCGCCACGGCGGATTAAGAGCCAGCGCAAGAGTCTGCACTATTTGATTTTCTTGGTGGGTCAGGAGGGACTCGAACCCTCGACCAATTGGTTAAGAGCCAACTGCTCTACCGACTGAGCTACTGACCCGCGTGAGCAAAATTCATAGCCGCATGGCTAAAATTGCAACAAAAAAACTAACATTTCTTTATATTAGTTGCAAGATAATATATATTTCGTTTATGAAAAAAATTCTCCTATACACCGACACACCTCAAAGAGGAGGGGCCGAACTCCAAATGTTTTTACTAGCAAAATTTTTGGACAAAACGAAATTCGAGCCGATTTTGATTTGCAGTAAATATAAAGAGCTAGACAAATGGTGCACAAATTTTGAAAAAGAAAGAATAAAAGTTTATCGCCTAAATGTAAAAAGCAAACACGACCCAAGGCACTATTTTAAGCTCAAAAAAATTATCAAAGAAGAACAACCGGATATACTACATGCACACATCTGGAATCCCGCAAGTTGCAGATACGCTTATATCGTTGCCAAATCCACAAAAATTCCACTGATAATCACAGAGCACGACCCTTTCGAGCTTTCACCTTTCAAAGATTTTTTCAAAAAGAAAGCCTTAAAATTCGTCACAAAAATTGTCGCAATTTCCAACAACAACAAGACCCTATTGTCAAAACTTTACCCAGATCATAAACAAAAAATCACAGTTATCCACAACGGATTAGATCTCACTTGGTGGCAATCTCAGTTGCTCCGATTTCCAGACGAAGATCTTCACAAAATCAAAAAAGACCTTTTTCATTGCAAAGAAAACACTCTCGTCATAACCACCGTCGCCGAACTAAACGACCGAAAAGGCATAAAATATCTAATAAACGCCATTCCGGTAATCATCAAAAAATATCCAAACACAAAATTTGTCATCATAGGAGACGGCCCACACCGCAAAAATTATGAAAATTTGATAAAAAAACTAAAAATCGAAAACCACATAATCCTCCTCGGTCGCCAAAAAGAAATTCCAAAACTGCTCAAAAGCTCAAACATATTTTTACTGCCAAGTATCAGAGAGGGCTTTGGAATGGTAAATCTCGAAGCCATGATCACTCCCCTCCCAATCATCGCAACTTTAGCTGGAGGAATCCCGGAAGTAGTTAAAGACGGAAAAACGGGAATATTAGTAGAGACGGAAAATACAAATGAATTGATAAAAGCTCTCAACAAACTAATCCCCTCTTCATCCCTCCGCGAAAAATACGCCATTGCCGGACACGATAGAGTCCTAAAAAAATTCGACGCCAGAGAAATGACTATCGCTTACGGGAAACTCTACGAAGATATAAAAATAGCTCAAAAAGCTTTGTAAGAACCTGTTTGAGCAAGGCGTAGTTTTTTCGAGAAGGAGGTCTCGTGGTTTCCTGCTTCTCAAAAAAACGAGCCATCGCGAAAACAGTTCGAGCAAAAACCTATATTTTGAAAGCGTTGAAAACTTTCCTAAAGTTTTCAAAATCACTTGACGGTGAGTGGACACTCACCTATATTTGGGTTGCTAAAATAACCTCAAAACTATGCAACTCAAAACTATTTATCTATGTAAAGGATGTGGATACGAAAGCAGTAAATGGCTTGGTAAATGCCCATCTTGTTCGGGATGGAACAGCTTCGTAGAAGACGTAATATCCACCGGATCGGCAAAATCTTCCCTCTCCAAAACTCCTCGCTCCATGAAAATAGCCGCAAAAGAAACCAGCACCCTTTCATTCCAAAACAAAAACTCAGCAAGATTAACTACGGGAATCGAGGAATTTGATCGCGTCATCGGAAATGGATTCACCCAAGGAAGCCTCACTTTGTTAAGCGGAGAACCGGGAATCGGGAAATCCACATTGACTCTGCAAATCGCAAACAAAATCGCCAAAAATCACAAAGTACTACTAATCTCGGGAGAAGAATCCCTAAATCAAATCGCCGAGAGAAATATTCGCCTCGGATTTAACGAAAAAAATCTCGTAGCCATAAACGAATACAATTTGGAAATTATTCTGGAAACAATGCGAAAAGAAAAACCCGCTTTTGTAATAATAGATTCCATACAAGTTATCGCCAGTCTGGACATCCCCTCTCAAGCCGGATCCATAAGCCAAGTCCGCTATTGCACGGAATCGATTCTGGAACTCTCAAAAACCTCAAACATCACGACAATGTTGATAGGACATGTGACAAAAGACGGCACCCTTGCCGGCCCGAGAGTTTTGGAACATTTAGTTGATACAGTTATCAGCTTAGAAGGAGACCGATATCATCATTTTCGCATGCTTCGAGCTTCAAAAAACAGATTTGGAAATTGTTCGGAAGTCGGAATTTTTGAAATGAATGAAAAGGGACTTTCTGAAGTAAAAAATCCTTCAAAACAATTTTTGGAAGGAAGAATAGAAAACGCAATAGGAAGCGCCATCACAGTAGCAATGGAAGGAACAAGACCGTTTTTGGTCGAAGTTCAAGCCCTCGTTTCCATCACTCACTTCGGCTATCCAAAAAGGACGGCAAACGGATTTGATATGAATAGACTTCAAATATTGATTGCGATTCTGGAAAAATACGGAAGATTGAACCTCCAAAATCAAGATATCTTCATAAACATAGTCGGAGGAATTAGGCTCGACGAACCGGCCGCTGATTTAGCAGTAATAATCGCAATCGCCTCCTCATATCTCAAAAAAACTATACCAAACAATACAATAATTTTCGGAGAAGCCGGACTATCAGGAGAACTGCGAAAAGCTCCTCACAGCGAAAAAAGAATAAAAGAAGCCAACAAACTGGGCTTTGAAAAAATAATAAGTCCAGAAAAATTCAAAAAAGTTATAGAATCACTATCATCGCTGGTTTAACTCAAAAAATTTTTCAGCATTCAAGGTCGAAATTTTTTCCACCTCTTTAAAAGAAATCCCTTTTACTCGAGCGATTTCACGCACAACTTCAAGAACATAAGAAGATTCATTTCGTTTCCCACGATATGATTGCGGAGCCAAATAAGGACAATCCGTTTCCACCATAAAAAGATCCATAGGCACTTCTCTAGCAACTTCACGAAGTTCTCGAGCATTTGGATAAGTGATTATTCCAGTAAACGAAGTGTAAATTCCCCTATCCCAAAGCCTTCTCGCAAATTCCAAATCACTCCCATAGCAATGAAAAACAACTGGAACTTTTTTCAAGTCAGCGAATTCTTCATCCAAAATTTCCAAACAATCTATGTCCGCATCTCTATTGTGAACGATTATCGGCAAATCAAATTCTTTAGCCAATTTTATCTGTAATATGAAGGCCTTTTTTTGAATTTCTTTTTCAACTTTTGCTTTGAAATAATCAAGACCACACTCCCCAATCGCAACAATTTTTTTATTTTCAAGAATCAATTTGCGCCACTCATTCATCAAAGAATCATTAACAAATTGAGCCTCATAAGGATGCATCCCAAGTGTGCCAAAAAGTTCGGGATATTTTGCCCCCATTTCAACAGAAGATTTACAAGATTTCAAATCGCACCCGACATTGATAATCTTTGAAATACCTGCGTCCTTAGCCCTTTTCAAGACATTTACAATATCATCTTTAAACTCTGGAAACATTAAATGAGCATGAGTATCTATCATAAAATTTTCAAATAAATTAAACAAAATTTGACAACACGATTCTACTACAATAGAATTAAACAGCAATTATTTTTGCAAACAAACTCATGCAATTAAAAAACTCAACAATCCAGGTTCAAAAAAACACCTTCTTTGCAGGAGCTTTTTATTATGTTTATTTTTTTACAAAATAACTGCCTGAGGACCTAATAATACGCAATTATAAATAAATCCTCACGCAGTCGAGGATTATTTTTTATTTATCTAACCAACAAAAAAATGGTAAAAGTAGAGAGCAAAGTAGCACTGCAAACAAAAAAAATAGAAGTAGCTTTTAAAAAAGTTCCTTCATTTAAGAAGATTTGCGCCTATCGCAACCAATAATCCTACCAATTTAACAATAAAAGACATGATTATAGTAATGAAAGCAGGAGCATTACAAACAGAATCAGCTCATATCATAGAAGAATTAAAAAACAAAGGTTTACAACCAATGCCATTATTCGGAGTTGAACGAACTGTTATTGCAGTAATAGGTGAAGAAAGAGATATCAACATCGGACATCTGGAAGCCCTCCCCGGAGTTGAGAAGGTAATGCGTGTTGTTCAACCATACAAACTTGTTAGCATCGAAACAAAAAAAGAACCGACAATTATTAATGTAAACGGAATAAAAATAGGTTCTAAAGAAACGTTAGCAATGATCGCCGGACCATGCGCAGTAGAATC
>JAQVVS010000047.1 GCA_028698865.1 Candidatus Altimarinota bacterium
TATCTTTTTGAATTGGAAAAAATGGGCGCAAGAGTTGAATTTTTAAACCCGCATCAGGCTTTAATCATAGGCCCTACGAAACTAAAAGGAATCCCGATTTCCAGCTGGGATATTCGTGCCGGAGCCGCGATGGTTGTGGCGGCGTTGATTGCAGAAGGGAAAACCGAAATTTCAAATATAAATTATATAGACAGAGGTTACGAAAAATTGGAGGAAAAATTGCGCAAACTAGGAGCGTCGATAAAACGAATTTAAAAAACAAATTTCACAGTCCCCTCAATGTCGTTGCGATAGATTTTTTCAACATTGGCTCTGTGCAAATTACGAATAGTTTCAGGGCTCGGGTGCTTAAATTTATTGCCTTCTCCAACTTGAATTACGACTTCCTTGGGCGAAATTTTTTTCAAAAAATCAATCGACGAAGAAGTTTTACTGCCATGATGACTTGCCTTGTAAATGTTTACGGAATGGGGCAAAGGGCGTTTCAATAATTCAGCTTCTTTATCTCTTTCCAAATCTCCCAGCGTCAAAATTTGAATATCTTCGAACATGATATTCATTCCGATCGAAGAATTATTTATATTCTCAAAATTTTCTCCGATAACGGATTTGAAAGGATATAAAACATCGAAAAAAACTTCCCCGAAAACAAAATCGTTTTTTCTTTCAGCAAAATAAATCGGAATATTTTTTTCAGAAATCGTTTTCAAAAATTCTTTATAAGTGGGATCGGAAGAACTCGCTCCGGTTATCAAAACCGCCTTCACCTCAAACCTTTTCAAGACTTCCACAAGCCCTTCCAGATGATCCGCATGCGTATGAGTCAACACTACAAAATCGATTTCCTTATCCAAAAAAGGCATGACCTCTCCAAGTCTTTCCAGTACGAAATCTCTAGGGCCACCATCTATCAAAATCTTATGATTTTGAGGAGTTTTTATGAGAATGGAATCTCCTTGCCCGACATCAAAAAAATATATATGGAATTTATCATCAGGCAATTCATACAAAGCGCAACAAATCGAAATAAGGCAAACACCCAAGCTCAAAGCCAAAAGTTTCTTAACATTCCCGCTGATTTTAATAATTTCAAAAACTGTCATGAGAGGAGTATCCCATGACAGTTTAAAATTTTCTTAAAATTTTTCTTAAATAATTTCTATCTCTTTTTCTTCGTGACGATTCTTCCGATTACGGCTGAAGCAAGCACTAAACCAACTACTCCGGGACCTGTCTCGGCCAAAATAACTTTCACGATTTTACCTGCAGATTCATTTCCGGTGGCATCTTTTTGAGTGATTTTGAACCAATATTCTCCGGCATCCAAACCTTCCATTTCATAAGATTTTACATCAGGTTCAAGGCTGGTTTCTTTTGCATATTCTTCTCCTTTATCCAAACTTTTATAAATCAATTGTTCCACAACATCTCCCACGTTTTCAGCCGGAATAGCCCAAGTCAAAGTGACATTCCACTTTTCGGCTTCGAAGATCTTCTTTGCCAAGAAACTTGCGACATCCTTTGGAGGAGTGACATCGATTTCTACCTCGTCACCTCCGACAGCAGGAACAAGCCCTTTAAATTCTATAGTCGATTTTTCAGTATTAACTTCATTTCCAGTGGCATCTTTAATTTCGGCAACCGTAACCACATAGTCAACATTTTTGTGAACTCCAGTAGCTACAATCACGGACGCATCCTCAACTCCATCGGAATTTTTTCCAAGGATAACTTCCTTGATTTCCAATACATTTGCAGGAGTGGCTTTTTCCGCAATAGTGAAATTTTTTGTAGGATCGATTCCCAAAACCACAGACTCGTTAAACCCTATCATCAAATGAGAATTATCTACGACTTCAATCGAAACAACTTCGGGACCGGCAGTATCTACCTCAGCTTTTTCCGCATCTGTCCCAACAAAAGGAGCTGTTGCGGAGGTGTCACTGCGAATAGGATTTCCAGATTTGTCTTCTACATCGATTCCAACAGTCAATTTATAATTTGCATTTTTTTCTTGAGAATCGGTTGTCAAAACAACAGTTTTCCCAGCAGAGTCCTCTTTATCAAGCTCAGCACCCTTCACCGCCAAATCTTCAAAAGTATCTGTATTTTGAACAACGAAAGAATTTTCTGGATTTGTTGAAGGCAAAACGATAGCTTCGGAAAATTCCACTTTTACTTCCTCCTTATTTAGAGCAGTGGCCTTTACGACTTGAGGAGGAGTGGAGTCTTCCGGTGTTTTAGCATCGGCTGAGGGGATAGCTGATACATTTGCAGGAATAGACCAATTTTGACTTTCAACTCCGTTTGTATCAACGGCGGTTACCGCAAAATAATAAGTCTTTCCATTTTCAAGGCCTGTAACAATATGAGAAGTTACATTTCCCAGATCTCCAGTAGCCGGAGCCTTATTTGCATAAGAATCTCCATTTGCAGCGGCGGCAGAAGTGTCATACCAAACAACATAGCCTTTTAAAGTTCCATCGGTGTATGGAACAGGATCCCATTCCACTTTTACGGAACCGTTCATGGCAGTGACTTTAACTCCTTCGACATCCAAATCTGGAGTAGTTTGCAACTGCGCGAACGCTGGAGCCGCCAATGTAAATACGGCTGTAATCGCGAGAAGGTAAGTCAGAAACTTTTTCATAATTTTTTTGTTAGTTTTTATTTTTTTGAAATTTATCAAATCATTATAGCAAAAAAACGCGATTAAATCAACTACCTACCCAAGGCGAATATCAAAAGAGGGGTTGACTCAAGAGGGTTTTGTTTTCCTCTTAATCCTGGTTATCTTGGCTTTTTCCACCATATTTTTTCTTACTTCCAATACTGAAATTCTAATGTCATCAAATTTTATTTTATCTCCAACTCGGGGAAATCTTTGTAAATGTTCTACCAAAACGGCGTTCATTGTATCGTGTTCATTATTCCAAAATTTTATTCTAAAAAAATCGTTTATATCTTCTACCAAAGCATGTCCTTTCACTATTATACGATTGGCGTCGATTATCTCTATCGGTTTATCTTCTATGTCAAATTCATCAACGATTTCGCCCACTATCTCTTCCAGCAAATCCTCAATCGTCACAAGTCCCGCAGTGCCACCAAATTCATCCATAACTATGGCCATATGAATATGTCTCCTTTGAAATTCCGAAAACAGTTTATTTATTTTTTTAGACAAAGGGACTTCGAGATGAGGTGTCAATTTTAGATTTTTAAGCTTTCTGTTAACGGAATATTTATCGAAATATTTTAATAAATCTTTCACAGTCAAAATCCCAATAATTTTATCAACGCTCTCCTGATATACTGGCAATCGTGAATGAGAATGTTTTATGGCAAAATTTACGGCTTCCTGAAGAGTCATTTCGCTATCCAGCGCCTCTATAGCAACTCGTGGAGTCATCACCGCTTCCACCTGTATATCGTTGAATTCCAGAACATTTTCTATAAATTCTTTTTCAAGTTTATCAAAAGAACCCTCTTCCGTTCCTATTTTTAGCATGGCCACAAGCTCTCCTTCCGTAACGGTATGAGTTTTTTTCTTTTTGGAAATGATATCGGTAAATCTTTCAAAAATCCAAACGATCGGAAAAAGAACAATCTGCAAAACATAAATAATCTTTGTTATAAAAAGAGAAAACTCAACGGCATGATGATAAGCGAAAGACTTTGGCGAAATTTCTCCGAAAATCAAAAGAGTGAAAGTCATGATTCCAGTAGCGATTCCAAGGCCGGCATTTCCGAAAATATCGGTAAAAACGATGGCAGCATAAGCACTCGCACCGGTATTGACAATATTATTCCCGATCAAAATGGTAATCAGAATTTTGTGAGGATTTGATTTTAGCTTTTTTAAAAGACGGCTGTTTTTAACTTTTTTCTCAACAAGTTCGTTAACTTTTGATTTGCTCAAAGATATAAGAGCGGTCTCGCTTGCGGAGAAGAAAGCGGACAAAACAATCAAAAAAGCCAATATAAGGAAACTCGAATACATAAAATTTAAGTTCAAAAAGCATTCTACCAATCTTTCAATATAAAATCACTATGAATTAAACAACATTTTGAGTAAAATACAATCGCTTTGTAATCATAAATACATGCAATTTCGCATAGAAAAGGGAATATTTGAACAACATCCCGATTTAAAAATAGGTTTTTTAATTGTTAGAATGGTGGATAATTCGCGAAGAAATTCTGCGCTGGAAAGCCTGCTCAGAGGTATTTGTGCCCAAAAAATCAGAGAGATTGGGAGTAAAGACTTGAAATCGGAAGAAAAAATAAAGGTTTGGAATCAAGCGTATGGAAGATTTGGAATAAATCCGGAAAAATATCCTTGTTCGGCCGTGAAATTGATAAATAAACTAAAGGATAAAGGAGAAATATCCCATGTAAATCCGATAGTGGACATTTGCAATTATTTTTCTTTGAAATATTTACTGCCTATCAGGGCGGATGATCTGGATTGCTTGTGCGGAGATTTGGTTTTGCAGTTTACGAAGGGCGGAGAATCTTTTAGGAAAATGGATTCGATTGATGTAATGGAGGCAAGCGAAGGGGAAGTTGCGTACATGGATAAAGGAGGAATCATTTCAAAATACTGGAATCACAACAGATGCGAGAGAACAAAAGTTACTTCAAAAACAATGACTGTTGGGATTTTTGTGGAAGATTTGAGCAAAATGCATATGGATGCTTTTGGCACTATTTTAAATGAAATGGCACTGGCTATCTCAAAGTATATTGGCGGACAGATAGAGCCGTCCATTTTGAATGAAGAAGGAGCTGAAATGGAAATAGGAGTGCAAGGGAGGGTAATGGCTCAAGATGGAAAAGTACCCCAGCAAGAGAAAAATTATTTTTTAGAGATGCAAAAACTAAAAAAAAAACAGATAATTAAGGAAGAAAAAGTAGCGGTTGAAAAAAAGAAAAAAATTGCAGAAGATAAGAAAAGCGCCAAGTCGAAAAAAGAAATTCCCGAACCAACTCCGGAACAAATAACATTATTTATGGAAGAAAACGGATCATTGAACACGGAAGATAAAAACACGCAAAAACAGCGCATCAAATTTGTTATGGAGAAAGCGATAATAATGGCTTTCCCTCAAGTGATAAATCCTGACGTAAAAATAGAAAATGCCACCTCTCCGGAGTATGGCGACTACGCATGCAACATAGCGATGCATCTGACGAAAATTTTGGGGCTTTCACCGAAGGAAATAGCCGAAAAAATCATAAAAAAAATTCCTCAAAAAGAATTTAGAGTGGAGATAGCTGGGCCTGGTTTTATAAATTTTTTCCTTCCAGAAAATGTACTGAAAGATGAACTCAAAAAGATTTTAAAGGAAAAAGATTTGTATGGAAAAAGCTCTATAGGAAAAGAAAAAACGATTGTGATGGATTATAGTTCTCCGAATATTGCGAAGCCTCTCGGGGTTCACCATTTGCTTTCCACGATTATTGGACAAAGTATTTACAATATTTTTGAATCGCTTGGGTTTAAATGCGTGGCGGTAAATCATATAGGAGATTGGGGAACTCAGTTTGGAAAGCTGATTTATGCTTATAAAAAATGGGGAAAAAAGGAAGAAATCGATGCGTCACCAATTCCAGAGCTTTTGAAATTGTATGTAAAATTTCATGATGAAGCCGAAAAAAATCCTCATTTTGAAGATGGAGCGAGAGAAGAATTCAAAAAATTTGAAGAAGGGGATGAGGAAAATAGAGCTCTTTGGAAATGGTTTGTAGATGAAAGCATGAAGGAAATAGAAAAGACTTATAACGAATTGGGCGGCGTGAAATTTGATTTTGTGATGGGAGAAAGTTTTTATGAAGACAAAATGGAAGATATTTTGAAAGAAGGAAAAGAGCGAGAAATATTTGTTAGAGGGGACGAAGGATCTTATGTGGTCAATTATGACGATCCGAATATGGCACCTTTCGTAGTTCAAAAAAAAGATGGGGCGACCTTGTATTCAACTAGAGATTTTTCCACTTTGAAATACAGGATAACAAGATGGCGCCCTGCGAGAGCCCTTTACGTGGTGGACGTGGCGCAATCTTTGCATTTTAGACAACTTTTCACCGCGGCAAAAAGATTTCCTTGGTATCACGGAGAGGGAGAGCATGTGATTTTTGGAAGAATGCAGATGAAAGACGGAAAAATGAGCACAAGAAAAGGGAATGTGGTTTTGCTGGATGAAGTTTTGGAAGAAGCTATAAAAAGAAGCTTGAAATTGATAGAAGAAAAGAGTCCAAACCTCCCGGACAAAGAATTGGCTGCTAAAAAAGTTGGTATTGGAGCGGTCAAATACAGTATTCTTTCACAAAACAGAACAACCGATATAACATTTGATTGGGATAAAATGTTGGCTTTGGACGGCAACAGCTCTCCTTATTTGCAATATTCTTACGCCAGAGCAAAAAGCATTTTGAGAAAAGCAAAAGAAGAAATAACGGCCTCGGAGTTGAAAAAAGACCCTGAAAACATTCAAAAAAAGATAGATGAATTGGTGAGGATTTTCCCGAAATATCCGGAACAAGTGTCGGCCGCGGCGCAGGAGTACAAGCCAAATTTGATAAGTAATTATCTTTATGAATTGGCTCAAAATTTCAATTCTTTTTATAATTCTGTGCCGGTTTTGAAAGCTTACAAAAAAACAGATAGAAACTATCGATTAAAAATAGTGGAGGCGACGGCTGGGATATTGAAAAACGGGCTAAAGCTTTTGGGGATAGAAGTTTTGGAAGAAATGTAAGAAATGAAAGAAGCAGGCTTTTAAGTTGCCAATTTTCGATTGCTTTTTCTCAGTCTTTTTCTTATATTTAGTGGGCTTTTATGCGGAGAGATGGCAGAGCGGTCGAACGCGGCGGTCTTGAAAACCGTTGTCCCGCAAGGGACCCTGGGTTCGAATCCCAGTCTCTCCGCCAGATTTCAGAAATTTTGCCAGAGGCAAAATTCTTGAAATCTGGGATGAGAGCGGGATGAGAAGTTCATCCCCGGAGGGGAAATCCCAGTCTCTCCTGCAGATTTTAAAACTTAATCCTCACAACAATGAAAAAAAAACTTTTACTCTTGGTTTTGCCGGCATTGGCACTTTTGATTATCGCGTACTTCCTTTTTTTAATGCCTGAAAAAGAAGTTGAAATAGAGGTGCCGGAAACAAATGTGCAAGATTCCGAAACGCTGATGATGGAAAGTTTGGGATTTAATAATTGCGAAGAAGCATGTGATCATTATGTGGATAAATGCTTGAGCTTGGTTCCAAA
>JAQVVS010000048.1 GCA_028698865.1 Candidatus Altimarinota bacterium
TTGGGAGTTCAATATAAAAGCATGGGATATCGCCGCAGGAGTTTTGATCCTTTCAGAGTCCGGCGGAACAATCACCGACATCAACGGAAACACTCTCGACCTATTCGGCGGCCAAATCCTCGCCGGCAACAAAAAAATCCACAAAGAATTGGGAAAAATTTTGGGAAAAGTTTAGAAAAAGCACCAAAACCTTTCTTAAAGGTTTCGGAAATCTTTCATGGTGCGCCCAGCAGGAGTTGAACCTGCGACCCCCAGCTCCGCAAGCTGATGCTCTATCCAACTGAGCTATGAGCGCATGATCTTTTGCTAAAGTTTGGCAAAAAGCAGAGAAATAGTAGTGAAAAAAAGCCTTTTACGCAACCTCAAATCCCATCCGCCTACCTCAAACTCTCAATAGCTTTTTTTCTATTTTTCGCACCAAAAATATAACTACCGGCCACCAAAACATTCGCCCCGGCTTTTACAGCAATTTTCGCCGTTTCCTCATTTATTCCACCATCAACCTCTATATCCAATTTTGGCTTATTCTTGCGCAGCGTAGCAACTTTTTCCATCATTTCTTCCATAAACTTTTGCCCACCAAACCCCGGCTCAACAGTCATAATCAAAACCATATCAACATCATCCAACACTTTTGAAATCGCTGAAATCGGAGTTTTTGGTTTCACGGAAACCCCAACCTTCACTCCAAGCGCACGAATTTTTTTCAACAATCCTTTCAAATCTTTACAAGCTTCCGAATGCACAGTAATTATATCAGCACCAGCTTTCGCAAAATCCTCCACATAATTCCCAGGATTTTCAATCATCAAATGCACATCCAAAGGAATTTTCGCGCAAATCTTTGCGACAACAGGAGCCCCGAGCGTAATATTCGGAACAAAATGCCCATCCATCACATCCACATGAATCAAATCCGCGTATTTCTCAACGCTTTTTATTTCCTCATTCAACTTCCCAAAATCCGCGGACAAAATTGATGGAGCGATTTTTATTTTCATACAGAAAAATTTTTATTAAAATTTTTCCCTTCCCCTTTCTCCTCTCTTTTCTTATCTTCCTTCTCAATCTCTCCAATTTTCTGAACCCTTCTTAAATGCCTTTCTCCCTCCGGCTCCGCCCCCTCAAATTTCGTAACCAAAAATTTCTCAAGAATTTTTTTCAACAAATCAAGTTCAGTAGTCCTCGCACCCATCGTCAAAACATTCGCATCGTTGTGTTTACGGCTCATTTCAGCGGCATTTTCATCATTGCACAGAGCCGCACGAATTCCACTCAATTTATTCGCCGCCATCGACATTCCTATTCCCGTTCCGCAAAGCAAAACTCCAAAAGACCCAGGAGTCTCCAAAACTTTTTCGGAAACTTCTCTGGCAATATCAGGATAATCCGAGCCTTCTTCATTAAAAACTCCGAGATCCGTCACCTCTCTACCAGACTCCTTCAGATATTCACGCAATTCATTCTTACTGCCAAATCCAGCATGATCACTGCCGATATAAACGAGTTGTTTTTGTTTATCATTCAACATAAATAATTTTGTTTAAAGAACTTCCGTTATGGATTTTGCTTCATGAATATTTTTTATAACCTTAGCCAAAAGCGGAGCCAAAGATAAAACCGTCAATCCTTTGAATTGTTTTTCTTTCGGAACAGGAATCGTATTGCTTATAACAACTTCCTTAAATCCAGCTTTTGAAAGCCTTTCTACGGCAGGATCGGAAAAAACCGCATGAGTCGCCGCCAAATAAATATCTTTTCCGGCTCCCATTTTTTTGAGAGCTTCGATCCCAGCAGTCACACTTCCAGCGGTGTCGATCATGTCATCATACATCACACACGTTTTCCCTTTCACATCCCCAACCACATGAGTCACCTCCGATTTATTATGTTCAGGTCTGGATTTGTGAATGATTGCCAAATTCGCTCCAAGCAAATCAGCAAACTTTTTTGCATCTTTCGCGCCTCCGGCATCCGGAGAAACGACAACCAAATCTTTAATTTTTTTCTTTTTAAAATAATCGGCAAAAAATTTATTGGTATTCAAATTATCAACGGGGAAATTAAAAAATCCTTGCTCTTGATCAGCATGGAGTTTTACGGCTATCAAATGATCAGCACCGGAAGCGGAAATCAAATCCGCAACAAGCTTTGCAGAAATGGGCTCTCTGGGAGTAGCAACTCTATCTTGCCTTGCATACGCATAATTTGGCATAACTACGTGAATCCTTCCGGCAAAAGACCTTTTCAAAGAATCAATCATAATAAAAAGCTCCATCAAGTCTTCATTTACATTTGATGAGGCCGTCTGAACAACAAAAACATCCATTCCGCGAACAGTTTTTAAAGGCTTGGCATAAATTTCTCCACAAGCAAATTTTGAAATCAACATTTCGGAAACCGGCACCTTCAAATACTTACCAATTTCTTTGGCGAGCTCTGGATGCGAAGTTCCTGAAAAAAGTTTTATCGAATGAGTGCTCATAATTTAAAAGTTTTAAATTGCAAAACAAGTATAACACCCCGCACTTACTCTTACAAAAAAAATCTAAAAAAACTCTCTCATTTTTCCGGCCAATCCCATCACGTCAAGTCCATATTTCCTATGCAATTCGCTCATTCCTCCGGATTCCGCAAACCTGTCCTTCAGACCTATTCCTCGCACAGAAGCCGGATTTTTCTCAGCCAAAACTTCACAAACCGCGGAAAAAAGTCCTCCACTCAAATTATTATCTTCCACCACCAAAAATTTCCCAACCTTTTCAGAACAAGACAAAATCATTTCTTCATCAATCGGCTTAATCGAAGACATATTTACCACCATTACCGATTTCCCTTCATCCTTCAAAATCATCGCCGCCTCCAAAACATTCGAAGCCAAAACTCCATGAGTAAAAACGCAAAGTCCATCCCCATCCTTCAAAACATTCGCCTTCCCAAAAACAAATTCATGCTTATCATCAAAAATCAGAGGAGAAACACAATTCGCCAACCTCACATACACCGGCCCAAATTCCATATACGATTTATGCAAAACGCTCATCGCCTCATTATAATCCACCGGAGAAGCCACTTTCATATTTGGAATAACACGCATGATTCCTATATCCTCAGTCGCCTGATACCCAACTCCATCTTCTCCATTCGAAATCCCAACATTCGCCGCAACAAATTTTATATTCAAATTAGGATAACAAACACTACTTCTGATCTGCTCCCAAGCTTTTCCAGCAAAATTTGAATAACCAACGACGAAAGGAATCTTTCCACGAACAGCAAATCCCACGGCGGCAGAAACCATATTTTCCTCAGACAACCCAAAATTAAAACATCTCTCCGGAAAAGCAGTAGAAAAATTTTTCAACCCCATTCTCATGCCAAAATCCGCATGCAAAACAACTAAATTGCGATACCGTCTAGCCAAATTCAAAAGACCCTCCGGCAAAGCCTTCAAAATATCAACCTTTTCTCCAATTTGAATTAAATCATTCATTTCCAAACATTTTTAAATTACTCGCGCAAATGGGATCCAGCTTTCTTTTTACTTCAGCAAGCTCCTCCGGACTCAAAGGCGCATCATGATAATAAGGCTTTCCTTCGGCAAATTCGATGCCTTTTCCTTTTACAGTATGACACCAAAGACAAACAGGATGTCTGTTTGTGGTAAAAGCTTTTGCCAACGCATCCAAAATTTCGTCAAAATCATGGCCGTGCCACACATGAATCACTTTCCATCCAAAAGATTCAAATTTGTCCTGAATAGGCATTACATCCATCACGCTTCGGACCGGTCCATCCATTTGGAGGTTGTCGTTATCGACAAAAGCGATCAAATTATCAAGTTTATAATGGGCGGCGGCCATGGCCGCCGCCCACACTTGTCCTTCCTGCAATTCTCCATCCCCCAAAATCGCAAAAACTTTATTCGGCAAACGCTCATTTTTTATAGACATCGCGAGCCCCGTAGCAATAGAAAGTCCGCATCCATGAGAAGCAATCGGCACGGTAATCCCAGGAACTTTCATATTCGGATAACCTTGCAAAATACTGTTTGCTCTGCGCAAATAATCCATTTCATTTTTATCAAAAAACCCTTTATCCGCCAAAATCGCATATTGCGTCGGCACCGCCTGCCCTTTCGATAAAATAATATAATCCTGCTCATCCCATTGAGGCTTTTTCGAATCGAATTTCGCGACTGCCTTCCCACTTATTTCCGCATAATACAAAGACACCAAAATTTCCACGCACGACATCGCGCTCCCACTATGCCCACTTCCGGCGCGACTAATCGCACTCAAAGCATCAACTCGAATCTGAGCCGCCTTTTTTTCCAAATATTCAATTGTCATAATTTGATAATTTCCCTTAAAAAGCACGCGAAACTATAACTCAGAAGAGAAATTGGAGCAATAAAAATCAAAAATCAAACTTTAATCCAAATCCACTCCGTAACGAGATCCGACTCCGCCAAGATAAGCCTCGATCAAATCTCTGTAAAATTTATGAGCAGCAACCGTATCTGAATCTCCAGTGTCCACGGCCTCTTGATAAACAGCCGACTCTCCCAATTCCCTAAATTCAGATTGTAAAAAGTCAGATACCTCCTCTGCACTTCGCCCTTCAGCAAGCATAGGCTCAATCTGATGCAAAACATTAATAAGTCCATCTTTTAAATTAGACATTTGTGGATTTGATTTAGCCACGCTATCCAATAAATTCTCCACTTCAAAAGTATAATTAGCCAAATCTTCATCAGTTTTAATATTTTCAACATTCGCCACCAAAGAATCAAATTGAGAACGCTCTTTCGGGAAAAGCGTCAACATAGCTTCTTCTCGTTCCCTCATCTCTTTGTGCATGTCATCTAACGAAATACTATCCTGCTTACCTTTTCCATCATCTGCAATTTCATTCTCAGCCTTCTTCCCGTCAACAATTTTTGTACCCCCATTCTTTATCCTATCTCTTTCAATCCTAACAATTTCAGCCACAGCCACTCCGCGCTTCAATTGATCCATTTCCCATTTTGCCCAAGCCACAGAACCTGCGTCAACAGAAATCCCATCAACCAAGTCATTCATGACTTTTTGAATTCCATAAAAATTATAACCAAAACGATTATAACGAATAACAAACTCCATCGCTTTTTGGTTATAAGAAGACCCTAAATTTTTCATCAAACCGGGATAAATTTTATTTTTCCAATTCAACATGTTCACAACAAAATCGGGAGTACCATATACAGCCCCCTTAAGACGAAAATAAACCCTGCCTTTGCCAGAAGTTTTTAAGTCAACCGTATATCCATCCGCCCCCATTTTCTCAACAAAATCCATAAAAACACCAAAGAAAGGATTTGTTTTATCCCCAAGAATAGAATCAGCTTCTACACGATCAAACCCAGCAGCCGCCATAACTGTTAAAGCTTTTCCATAAACAACCTCATCTATTTCAACCTTTTCAGGGTTAAATTTTCTTTTAGGCACAGAACCTCCCTTGTCAATCATGAGTCCTTTAGGCTGACCCTTCGATTCATAATTTTCTCCAGAACTTTCAAGCCCTCTAAAAACTAACCGCATTTCATTAAACATATTTTTGTTTTTTATTTTAATAAATTTATCATAAGTTATTATACAATAAATTCACAAAAACATCAACTCCGAAAAGTTAAATAAACAACTTCTGACTTATAAAGCCTCTTTACTCCAACTCATCCGCCGCGTACACATGCATATATTCGGACTTGTTGTAAGTATAAAGTTCATCAAGCTTAAAAAATCTCTTCACCTCAACTTCCGCGTTTTCGAGAGAATCAGAAGCGTGAATCACATTACAAGAAACACTCATCGCCAAATCTCCGCGAATAGATCCCGCTTCCGCCTGACGCGCTTTCGTAATTCCGGTAATTTTTCGAACAGCATCCACCACTTCAAGCCCCTCCCAGCACATCGCAATCACGGGAGTGCTCTGCATAAATTTAGACAAACTCGGAAAAAACGGCTTCTCGGAAATATGCGCATAATGCTCGCGAAGTAGCGCCTCATCCAACCCCATCATTTTCAGCCCGATAAGTTTGAGCCCCTTCTTTTCGAATCTGGTGGTAATCTCGCCAATAAGCCCTCTCTGAATCGCATCCGGTTTAATCAAAACCAAAGTTCTTTCTTGTACTGCCATACAAATAAAGTTATGAATAATTTTGCCCTAAAAAAGCAGGACTATTCTATCCCACAGCAAAATTCAAAACAAGGGAACCTCTGAAATTTAAGAGGAAGTGTCGGCGACGATAGACTCTTCGGGCTTAGTCTGAGGAACAGCGGCTTCAGGCTGGACATCAACAACAGGCTTAGATCCTGAAGCGACAGCGTCAGTCTTAACCCCAGTATTAGTTCCTGAAGCGACAACGTCAGTCTTAATCCCAATATTAGTTTCTGGAGCGACAGCGTCCGGTTTAGATTCAGCACCAGATGAAGGCTTGTCAGCTACAGTGGAAGGAGTAGAATTTTGTTTCACAAGTCTTAATTTGGAACCTTTAGAAAACTTTGTTTTTGCAGGAATTGAGCCGTAAATCCTGTATGTTCCTTCTTTTAATATCTTACTGTCAGAAACAGTAAAATCGGTCTCCACTTTTTTTGCATTAACTTCTTTTATTGCGCCAATTTCTCCCTCTTCCCCAAAATTAATTGTACTGCCATCTGGAAGCTCCACCTCTAAATACGCATAACTCTCACTCGGAGTAAACGCCTCTTTAAACGTCAATCCAGTAGCAAATTTAACCTCGTGTGCACTCTCTTTGTTAATAAGCTCAATGATTTTATCATTTTCAAGCCCAGAAAACTCAGCTATTTTATCATCACTCCCCAAAACAGTCTCCTCAACCGATCCAAGAAAAGGATGCAGCTCTTTCGGAGCATAAGCTTTCACTGTAGCCCACGAATCCTCAAACCCCGCAATCCCCTTTATTCCGGCAATAATCGAAATCAAAAATCCAAAAAAACTGGCCGGCTCTTTTTTCAAAATCTTATCCAAAATCGCATCATCTCCCGACATCGACACCAACATCTGAATCAAAGGATCCTTCTGTAGCTCAGCCTTTCTACTAGAAAGATCTCCAGCCTCAGGAGCTTCTGAATCAAGCGCTGCATTAAATTCATTACTCGCCCTATGAGCCTTCTCAAATTCGGCAGAATGCGTAAATTTAATTTCCGGAACACCAGCTGTGATAT
>JAQVVS010000049.1 GCA_028698865.1 Candidatus Altimarinota bacterium
GGAGGAGAGATTATGAATGAGCGGCCTTTCCGTCGAAGACTGAATCAGGACTGTTATTCCCGCGACCTGTCCGCCGTGGCGGATCATTCCCGCTTCTGGGGGTTGGGTGCTCTCTTTTGAAATTTGTAAAATTTTCCAATTTTTTTACAATTTTACGTTTTTGAAAAAAGGGTAGCACACCGGTCTTAAATTTTCTTAAAATTTTTAGGAAATCGGAGCGGACGTTTTTTTTGGCTTTAGAAAGCCGTTTGCTTATTATGCAAATTAGGGATCCGCGGAAATGACAGAAAAAAAGGGAATGACACAGATTCTCGCGGAGCTCGAACTCGCTTCGCTTCGGACCGCGAGCCTCGCCACTTCAATGGGGGCTCTGCTAAACTTTCCACAGAAAATTTTTTGCTTCGCAAAAGCATTTTCTTTGAAAGTTTTCCTGCGCTTCGCTCGTTTTCGCGGAGCTCGAACTCGCTTCGCTTCGGACCGCGAGCCTCGCCACTTCCTTCAATGGGGTCTGGCTCTTCCTAATTATGCCTTAAAAACTCTGCGCCGGCTTCATCTTTCGCTTTTGGAGCTTTTGGAGCTTCGGATTCGACCGCTTTTCCATAATCTGCGCCGTAATCCATTTCCAAAGATAGAAAATCTTTATCGTAAATATCCACGATCCATCCGTAAATCATTGAAAAAATTCCGTGAACCAAAGCTATCGATCCCCATACCACAGGCAAAGCCATGAAAAGTACTATTGCAGGAGAAGTCCCTCCGTAAAGCGCAAACAAAATCGCCGCACTTATTACTATCGAAAATGTTATCCCATATAATCCAACCAAAGAGTATTTCGTGTTTGAAACATTTTCCATAATCAAAGCGCTTGCTTGAGAAGAAATTATTATATGAAGAGCCAATATAAAAATTGACAATTCTACATTTGCAGATATTGCCAAAAAATAAACCGGAACCATCAAAATAAATAAAACCACATTCAAAATAAAAATATGATAAATCGCAGTCGGAGTCTTTGTGTATTTTTCGCGCTCCGTCAAAGACAAGAAAAGCACACTCAAAATATCGCTCGCGGTAGCCGATAAAAATGCCATTATACTTACGACAAAAACGAACACCGGACTGATTTCTTCGACGACTTCCATAGAACTAGTGATTGGAGCGACAATCGATGCCGCCAAAACTGAAATCACCAAAAGAACCAAAGCGCCTATCCCCCCGCCCGCTACTCCGGCAAACAACTTCACTATAAGCATAGGAAATGAAATTTTTGCTGGGCCGATAATCGGTTTTTGGTCTTCGGCGATCTGCTCAACAGGTTTATTTGTTTCTATTTCATTCATGTTTTTGTGTTTTTAACTCGTTTAATTTTACCATAAAACAGAATCAATAACAATACCGCGGCGATGATATATGCGTCCGCGAGGTTGAAAAATGGGTATTTCCATATTGAAATAAAATCCACTACAAACCCGTGAAACAGCCTGTCAATCAAATTTCCAAGTCCTCCCGCCACCAAAAGGGCCATCGGAATCACGGCTTTTTTCTCTGAAAGATCCAGTTCTTCCTTCGCCAAATATATAATCAATCCTATCAAAAAAATATTGCTTATAATAATCACCAAATACGGCATGGGAATACTAAAAGCTATTCCCCTATTTTCCACATATTCGAATTTAAAAAACTCCCCGAAGACTTGAACGGGATTATCGAGAAATTCTTTCGCCAAATACTTTGAAATTTGATCCAAAATCAGAAAATCAACCGCTAAAACCCCTAATTTTGTAAGATTTTTCATGTCGATTTGTTTCCAGCTCAAGATTATATTATTTTTTCCCTCATCGCAACTTTTGCTCTTCCATTGAGCGGTCAAAACAAGTAATATTTCGCTTGCTTTAAAATGTTTTTTCGCATGAGAAAAACCGCTAAATTCGATACAGTTTTGGCTTCCGCCGTGATTTTTTTGCTAATTTTCGGGCTAATTATGATTACGAGCATCGGCGTTCCAAAGTCTATTTCTTTGTCAGCTCCCGGCGTGCTTTATCCAAATTGCGGAGATCCTGACGTGGACTGCTATCTGCTTTTCAAGAAGCATCTTTATCGCTTGATTTTTGGTTTGGGCGTTTTTTTTATAGCGTGGAAATTCCCTTTGAGATTTTGGAAAAAGCTTGCTCCTTTGATTTTTGGGGCGGCGGTTTTGTCGCTGTTTTTTGTTATGTTCGCAGGACAAAGTTTCGGAACTATCGCTACAAACTGGGTCGTGTTTTTCAATACTTCTTTTCAGCCTTCCGAGTTCGCGAAATTGGCGGCAATCATTTATTTTTCGTATTGGTTCAGTAAAAAATCCGAGGATGAAATCACCGATTTACGCGAAGGATTTTTGCCTTTTTGCGTTTTGGCTTTATTGATTGTGGGGCCGATAGTTTTCCAAAACGACTTCGGTGGAACATTTGTAATAACTTTAATATCGGCGACTATTTACTTTATTGCTGGGGCAAGGATCAGGCATTTAGGGCTGGGACTTTTGATAGCTTTTTTACTTGGAATAATTTTTATTTCTTCGGTTTCTCATGTGAGAGAAAGGTTTACAGCGTTTACCAGAATTCATGAAGAGTGCGTGGAAGATTATTGCTGGCAATCTCGGCAAGCGAATATAGCGGTGGGAAGTGGAGGATTTTTTGGAAAAGGATTAACTCAGGGAGTTCAAAAATCGTACTGGCTTCCTCAGGCTTCCGATGATTTTATTTTTGCGGCTTCGGCTGAAGAGCTCGGATTTTTGAGAATTATTTTTGTGGTTTTGGCTTATTTTGTAATTGCTATAAGGGGATATTCGATAGCAAATAAATCCGAAAGCAATTTTGAAATGTTTATGGCGGTGGGAATAACTACTTGGATAGTGAGTCAGGCTTTTATAAATATCGCAGTGAATACCGCTCTTTTCCCTGTCACGGGAATAACTTTACCTTTCGTGAGTTATGGGGGATCATCTCTTGTGACAAGCTTAATCGGAGTCGGAATTCTTTTAAATATATCTCAACACACAGGACACTATGCGAATACTTCTAACTGGAGGAGGAACAGGGGGGCACGTGATTCCAAATCTGGCCATTATCGAAGATCTTAAGTCTCGAGAAATTGCGGAAATCAAGTATGTAGGCTCTAAAAAAGGGCCGGAAAAAAAATTGATTGAAAAAGCCGGAATTGATTTTGAGGGAATTACTTGCGGAAAATTGCGCAGATATTTTTCTTTTGAAAATTTCGCGGATTTTTTCAGAGTGCCTGTGGGAATTTTTCAGGCGTATAAAATTTTGAAGGGATATCAGCCGGTTGTGATTTTCAGCAAAGGAGGATATGTGAGTTTTCCGGTGGTCGTCGTGGCTTGGAAATTGAAAATTCCGGTGATTTTGCACGAATCCGATGTTGTTCCCGGCCTTGCGAATAAGCTCTGCATGAAATTTGCAAAAAAAATCTGCATCAGTTTTGAGGAAACGAAATTGTATTTGAATAAAAGTTCGCTCAAAAAAACTGTATTTACAGGCAATCCCGTGCGCAAAAGTATTTTTTCGGGGAATAGGGAGGCCGGACTGAAATTTACCGGATTGAATCAGCACCGCCCTGTGATTTTGGTGATGGGAGGAAGTCAGGGAGCCGATCAAATAAACAAACTTGTACGATCTAACTTGGATGAATTGTTGAAAAAATTTCAAATTGTGCATGTGGTCGGTCGCGGAAATTTGGATATCGGAATTCATAAAACGGGATACAAACAATATGAATATTTGGATGAAAATTTGAAAGATGTTTATGCGATTTGCGATTTGATGATTTCTCGAGGTGGCGCAAACAGTCTGGCTGAAATGGCTTTATTAAAGAAAAAAGCGGTCGTCATTCCGCTGTCCACGGAGACGAGTCGCGGTGATCAGATTGAAAATTCCAGAGTGTTCGTGAGAAAATTGGGATGGTCGATGTTGAGTGGAAATGTTTCAAAGCAAGATTTCATCGATGCCGTATTTTTGGCTTTCAACAATCCGACAAAAATTACCGGAAACGAAATCCCAAACGGAACCGATGAGATTGTGCAATTAATACTTAATAAAGGAGAGTAAATGAAAAAATGTTTGCATCAAAAGACGCGATTGATTTGCTCCAGCGCGCAAATCCTCGCTCGGCACTCAGGTTCGCGACCGCTCTTGCAGAGCGGACCATGCTCGCGAACCTTCCGTGACGCTTTTTTTTGCAAACATTTTTTCATTTCCCAAAAACCATGAAAATCGGAGTTAACGGAAGGTTTTTACTGAAACCTTTCACAGGAATAGGACAGCATACGATCAACTTGATTAAAGAGTTGGCAAAGATTGATATGAAAAATGAATATATTGTTTTCGCGCATGAAAATGTTCCGATAAATATTCGAAAAGAATTTCCAAAAAATGTGGAAATACGAATTTTGCCCGAGAAAAAAATCCCTTCCGCCGGAGCTAGAAAAGTTTGGTGGGAACAAATTCAAATTGCAAAAATTCTCAAAAAAGAAAATTTCGAGATCGCCTATTTCCCATATCCGAGCAACCCTTGGACAAAAGATTTTTATGGCAAGGGGATGCGCGTTTTTGTCACTGTGCATGATTGTTTACCTTGGAAATACAAACATTACAATGGTGGAATTTTGTCGAGAACTTACAATAATCAGTGCAAAAAGGCTGTGGGGAAAGCCAATAAAATTTTTACGGTTTCGAAAACTTCAAAAAAAGAAATTTCTGAAATTTGCAAAGTCGATTCCGATAAAATTTTTGTGATTTACAATGATGCTGGAGATATTTTCAAAAAACATAGCATGGCGGCCGGCTCGCATCCAACCGCCGATTCGCGTATTCCAACTACGAAAATCCTTGAAAAATTCGCGCTACAAAAAAATCGATTTTTCTTTTATTGTGGAGGATACGACGAGAGAAAAAACGTTTCGAAATTGGTCAAAGAATATGAAACTTTCATAAAAAATTATGATGAGGAAATCCCTTTGGTTTTGGCTGGTGGAAAAGCGATAAATAATGATTTGTATAAGAGTTTTGATGAGGCTAAAAGCGCTTTCGGAGAAATCGTAAAAACCGGATTTTTGGATGAGGAGGAACTGAAAAGTTTGTATGAAAATTGCTTGGCTTTTGTGAATTTATCGAGAGAAGAAGGGTTCAATATTCCTCTTGTGGAAGCGGCAAATTGCGAAGCGCCTTTAATCGTTTCCAATACGGAAATTCATCGTGAAATAGTTGGGGGGAATGCCGATTTTGTTGATTTATCCAAAGATGGAAATTGCGCGGAAGCGATGGGAAAAATGCTAAATCCCGAGCACCGAAATGCTTTTTGTAAAAATTCGGAAGCGATTGCAAAAAAATATTCGTGGAAAACATCTGCAAAAAAAATGAAGGATGTGCTATTTTCTTGATATAACTTTTTGAAATATGTTTATAGAAAATTTGATTGTCGTTCTGAGCGCTTTGGTGATTTTGGTCGCCTTGTGGATTACCGTAGCCGTCAGACATTTCAAACATTTGAAAAAAGAGCTGAAAGGTCAATGGGAGCTGATTGATGAAGGGCTTCGAAAAAGATACGATCTGGTGCCGAATTTGATTGAAACTGTGAAAATTTTTGTCGGGAGCGAAGGGGAGTTGCTCGGAAAAGTCGTCGCGAATAGGCAAAAAGTTGTAAAAATCGAGACTCGTGGGGAGGAAAGAATTGTTGCGGAATATGATTTTACTCATGATATTAACGAACTTATAAATCTGGGGAGGAAACATGCCGATAGCGGACTTGCTGTGGATACGAATTTTCTCGAACTTCGAAAAGAAATAGATGATTTGGAGAAAAATATTGAAGAAAAAACTCGAAAATATAATGAAATGGTGCGCACTTTCAATAGACACAGGAAAGTGGGTTTTTTGGCTCCCATTGCGGCGATTTTCGGGGTGAAGAAGGAGAATATTTTTGAAGTGGAAAAATAATTTTCAAATCAGGCAAGCTATTTAATATTGACGGTGAGTGATTGCTCACCTATATTGGTGAGTGCACGCTTACCTTATAACAATTTATCTATGTCAGAATCTTTAACGGAAAAACAAGAAGCGGTTTTGAAATTTATAGAGGAGTTTCAAATGGCTTATGGGAAGTCGCCGACTCTCAGGGAGATGCGAGAGCATTTTGGAGTCAGTTCGGATAATAGCATTTTGAAACATCTAAAGGCGCTCGAGGAAAAAGGTCATATCCAAAAGGACGACACTCCGCGCGGGATTCAGCTTTTGAGTAGTATCCGCGAAAAACTTGATATGGCCGTGGAGAGCGTGAAATTGCCGGTGCTTGGGTTTGTTCCTGCGGGAGGGCCCGTGATGACCGACGAATATATAAATGGATATATGACTGTCGGCGAGGAGCTGGCAAAAAATAGCAGTGATTTCTTTTTACTGAATGTTACGGGAAACAGCATGATCGACGCTGGGATTTTTGAGGGGGATTTAGTTGTGGTAAATGGGAAAAAGGAGCCGAAGGACGGAGATATAGTGGTGGCTTTGGTGGACAATGGAAATACCTTGAAAAGATTTATAAAGAAATCCGGCAAGGTTTATTTGAAAGCTGAAAACAAAGATTATAAAGATATTTATCCGGAGGACGAATTGCTGGTGCAAGGAGTCGTGACCGCGCTGATTCGGCAGTATTGAGGGTAAATTGAGTTGTTGGTTTAGATGAAAACTTTCGGGCCAAAAAAATGAATATTGGCTCGCGTTATTTCCCAGTCTTTAAATTTTAATCAAATATATCATGTTTCTAACAATTACTATCGACACAGCTCAGCAAAAAAAATCGAAATTTCGAATGGTCAGAAAGAGCGCTCATGTCACAAAAGGATGGAGAGCGGCTTCAGGTATAAAAAGGCTGAGTTCGGGAGCAAACAAGACCTCCTTCTGGCAGAGAGTTTCCGTTTTGAAAAAACGAATCGGTGGTGGAATTTATAAACTCGGGGATCAGATTGCGATGTTTTAACATAGCTGGGGTGAAGACTTTTTCATAACCGAGGGAGCGCTTCTACGCCCGCGTGAAGCGCTTTTCTGGTGGGATTTTGGGCTTAGTCTAAAATTGCGAGAAGCCAGAA
>JAQVVS010000050.1 GCA_028698865.1 Candidatus Altimarinota bacterium
ATATAATGACGAAGCCACGGGGTCATATTCAGCAACACACACCGGGGATACGGTTTACGTACTTGATCCCGCTATTAAGGACGAAGCTAAATTAAACTCACTAATTATACAAGAAAAACAGGCAAGAGAAGAGGGTAAAAGTTCATATGGAGAAGCAGATTATTCGCAGACAGACAATAGTGCCGCATTGGAGTCATATTCTGGCTCCCCAGACGCACCAAGCTCCACTCCATTATCAAGAGAACAAGGCCGAGAAAGATTGAGAGAAAACGGAAGTCTAAGAGATCTCGCTATCTCAACAATGGACCAAAACATCAAAGGTAAAAAATTCTGGAATTATGATAATCTCGAAATAAAAGACCCAGGAACAGGAGATTTAATTTGGAAATACAACAAAGAAGTAAGCGAAGGAACAAACATATATGACTTTTCGGTAGCCGTTTGCAGATACTACAACATGGGAGACATGATCCCGGTAATTTGGGGGACTGTAGGCGCCGAGTCAACTTTCAATCCATTCGATAAAAACCCAGAAAGCGTCGCGACGGGTCTAGGCCAGCCAATGCACCCAACTTGGAAGACATTTATTCCGGCAGCAAAGAAAAGCAGAGATCCATTCGCCTCAAGAATTCTCGAAGGTCAATACGGAGTCGGCGTAGAATACCCGGACACCAACGGTAAAAGACAGGTGAACTTAAGCGAATACAGATTTCCACCGGAACAAGATTACCTGAACTATTCAAGATGCAATCCGTTCCTAAACATATATCACACAATTGTTTACACAAAAAAGAGCATAGAAAAATACAAAAGAGATGCCGGAATCGATATAAGACAACTGGAAGTAAAAGAGCAATTAAGACTCCTATACACAATGCATCACGACGGACACGCAGGAGGAATCGCGATGCTAAGATTTTTAAAGAGACTTGAATCACACGGGATAGATACTAAAAATAGATATGCTGTCAGCGCTTTCATAAAAAGCGGATCAAAAGAAGCCGACGCGGCATTATCTATTTTATGCGGAGACAGAAATGGAAAAGTAAACGGGAAAGGGTCAACTCAAGAATACAGAGCAAGAAACAAAACAGACCGCTTCTTGAATACCTGGTACGAAACAGGTCAAACAGCGGCGAAATATGCAATGAGGGGAGGCGGCATAAAAGAAGAAAATCTCGCGTCTGGGGGGAATGGGAAAACCTAATCTCCTCCAATGATAATCCTTTTTCCAAAAACATAAAATTGTAAAAAAATTGGAAAATTTTACATTTTCAAAAGGAAGGCACCCCGCCCCCTTGACCCCAGGCAGACAGTCATGCCTTTAAAATACTCCGTCAAAAAAACCGTGAGAAAGGGATTGACACATCCAGAGGTTTAGTGTACAAATTCACTCTTTTTAAAAGCAAAATGCTCAAAACCAATACCCCGCTAAAACCTGAAACAATACCTTTAAAGCCTGAAAACAGGCTTGGCGATGACCAGATTCTAGCCCTTGCGCACGCAGCCATTCCCATGTTGAAAGATATAGAGACTCTCCGGCGCCATTTTCGCTTCGCACTCGCCAATATTACAATATCTACAATTGAGGGGGAAGCCGCCAGAGCCACTCGAATGTTGGGCCCGGTTTTGGATCATCTGGATATAAATGAACAGTATTGGAGAAATCGCTTTTTTAGAGAAACAAGAGAATATTCGCCACAAAATAACGATCCAAAATTAGTTTTAAAACAAGCTCGTACAACAGAAGATGGACAATTATTAGCGGCCACTTTTGCTGAAGGAGAAGCTTCTGATGATTTTACCCCCTCGTACGAATTAGAAGAAGCTATTCAAGAAATAAGAGAAATTCAAACGCAACTTCGCCAACTTATCAAAAAGGACTTCGAGCTCTCCGCTTCTTTGGAGCGATTTAATATTGAACCTGCCGAAAAGTTGTCCCAAAAAATGTCACAAATAAAAAAACAAGCTGAGGAATTAATAACTCCAGATGATTCCGTCCGCGAACCTTTTGCTCCGGAAAATAGAGACATTTTAAGTATCTTGCTTGAGGCGACGGAACAACAAATTGCCCTAACTCCGGAATACATTGCGGAAGAATTATTTAAAAAAGGTTACGACAAAGCTTCTGCAACAGAAATCACACAAAAGATTCTCAATCTTGATGCGTCATTAAAAAGAAGTGAACAGACGGATTTACGCATTGCGAAAATGCTCAAGCCCAATGATGCTACAGAACGCGGATATTACCTTGCTATAAAAAAGACGCCGATTCCTATTCGAAAGAACCCCTTAAAGGCAATTGAAAATATAGAAGGCGAAGACAGGAAGCTCTTGGTGAAAATAATTAAATTTGTCCTTAAAAGAAGGGTTTTCGATGTAGAAGGAAGGTTGCAGCCTCCAGTATTGGAAATGCTACTGGAAGTTATTGACCGCCCAGATGGAGAACCCGTGCAAAGCGTTGATAGTGCTTATTTACGCTATAGATATCAACAACTGTATCCGCATCTTCCATGCCCTACCTTAAGGGCCTTTGAAATGGTTCAAGACATTCTCGCTTGTGAAGGAGAAGAAGCATATGGAATAAGGATAATAGAAAAGGATAAAAAATGGCAACCAGTGCTCTCTAAGCCCGGAAGATTGGAAAAAATTCTAAAAGAAATGGAAGAGTATGAAAAAGTAGAAGAGCAAACAATCCCCGAAACAGAATTTAGACAACGTGTAAAAGCTTCACTTAGGCATATGTATGTTCCAGATAAAGAATTTGCCGCTCAAACATTAGAAGCCATGTTGGAACTCTCAATTGCAAAAGGAGAGTTTTCAATTAAAGAAGTGTATGAAGAAATAGTTACTGATGAAAAGAATTTTGATAGAGATAGTCAGAAAATAGTAAAAATAATAAAAACTATCGAAAAAATAAATGCAGAAGCCGAAGAGGACGAAATTCCTTCTCCACTGGGATATACCCTTGAAAGATTGAGAAGGGGTTCCTACAGTCTTCGTCCTTTGGAAGAATACGAAGAAATTCCTTTAGATTACTTAGGAGGACACAATCCGGTTTGGCCCGTCAAGATCAAAGACAAAATTTTGTTTAACAAAGAAGAAGCGGAGGAAATAAAAGACTCTTTGGACGATACAGTTACATCAAGAGCGCTTGCTTTACTTTTAGAGTATTCTGAAAAAGGAAGAGCTCTTCCGGCAGCACTTATCTCGCATATGATTAGAGCAAAACAAGAGACCGTGAGTACAGAAGTTCACAGAATCAGTTCACGCTACCTTCGCAAAAAGCATCCAGGATGGGAAGTGAAAAAATACGGCCATTGGGCGTATTATGTATGCATTTCTTTAGAATCAATCGGTAAATTTTCAGAGGCAGGTCCAGTTCCTGTTGACATACCCAATGCCAATGAAGGAGCTTCTCCACAGTCATTAAATACGGCAAGAAAAATCCTTGGCCAATTCGGTATTGACGTGGCGGAGCAAAGAAACTTTTTGATTGAAGGTGGTAGCGACAGGCGTTCTCGTAGAGCATGCCTCAACGACCTTGTCCGCCTTATCAATAAGCGAAAGGAAGAGATGTATTCAAAATGGAGCGAAGATTTCGAATTTTTAAAATGTGAAGTAGAAGCGGCTATTTCCTCTGTTGGAAAAGACTCATCTGTGGCAACAGAGTTAATACAAGGCCTGGCTGATTTGGGGAAAAATATAAAAAGAGCAAAAAAAGAAATAAACGATGCGACTTTTTCGAGTCTAGAAGATTCTTTAAATAAAAATAAGAAAAGAGTAGCTGAAACTTTTGAAAAATTGGAGAGAAAGATTCAAGCAGTTCAGCCGAAGGAAAAAATAAAACCGATTTATCCTTCAGAATTGCCGAGATTAGACGTCGAAGACCTTATGAAAAGGCTAAGACCATATACGGAAACTTTTAATAAGCGAGACGAGAGAGTATTGACTCACCTGGCGGTTTATTTGCGCAGATTGCAAGCAGGAGCGCTAATAACCCAACAAACTGCACAACAAGACACTGGGATATTTGTATCTATCAGGGAAATAAACGAATGGTTTGCTCAAAAACGAATCCCATACCAACTACGGGTTTATATTCCTACTGGACAGCATTATTATTTTGAAAGACATGATGAAAATTAGTCTGTTCCTCTAAATCAACTTTTTGCAAACAACCGATATTTTGGAAGAAAGAAACCTTTCTTAAAGGTTTCTTATATAATGGCGCAGCGGTTGGGAGTCGAACCCGCGACCTCCAGTAGGCAGGTGCGACCTTAAAGCGTTCCGTCAAAAAACCGTGAGCAAAAAGTTGCGAGCGGGCAAAGGGAATTTCAAGCTTAGGTCTCGTGGTTTCCTGAGTTTGGAATTCCCGAAGCAAAGCGAGTGACTTTTTGCAAACAACCGATATTTTGGAAGAAAGAAACCTTTCTTAAAGGTTTCTTATAAAAATATGGCGGAACGGACGGGAGTCGAACCCGCGACCTCCACAGTGACAGTGTGGCGTTCTAACCAGCTGAACTACCGCTCCAAGGTCGTCTAAACACCTTATTTTTCAAAGGCACATCGGAAGATAATATATTCCCCGATTAAATACAAGTGATTTTGAAAAACTCTATGCGCTATTTTCCAAAAAAAATTCTTCATTGCAGATACGAGCTTTGCTGATAAAATACAAAACACTTAAACATTATTCATGAGAATAGGAATCGATTGCAGAATGTTCGGGCTGAAATTCACGGGGATTGGCAGGTGTGCTTACGAATTGGTAAAGCATCTTATTGAAACGAATAAAAAGCTCGCGAACCCTCACGAAATCATACTTTTTTTCAACAAAAATGAATATTCCGAATTTCCCGAAACAAAAAATGTAAAAAAAGTTTTGGTAAATGCCCAGCATTATTCTTTGAAAGAACAAACAAAATTCGTAGAACTTCTATATAAGGAAAAGCTCGACATCGCGCACTTTCCGCATTTCAATGTTCCTCTTCTCTACAGAAAAAAATACACAGTCACGATTCACGATCTCACTCTTTCGCTTTTCCCAGGCAACAAAATGACAAAATGGTACCAGCGCCTCGCATATCACATCGTCATCAGAAACGCAGTCTCCACCGCGAAAAAAGTTATCGCCGTCTCCGAAAACACAAAACTCGACATCATAAAAATGCTCGGCGTTTCTCCGGAAAAAATCCAAGTCATTTACAACGGCGTAGGTCCCGAATTTAAAATGATTTCCGACACTGCAAAATTCAAACCCACTCTCCAAAAATACAACATAAAAAAAGATTTTCTGCTCTACACAGGCGTATGGAGAAGCCACAAAAACCTCCCCCGCCTCGTCCAAGCCTTCAAAATTTTGAAAGAAAAATATCATCTAAATTTACAACTCGTCATCACCGGAAAGCACGACCCAAACTACCCAGAAGTCCTCCAAGAAACAAAAAAATCACACTTGCAAAACGAAATTATTTTCACGGGAGCAGTCGACGAAAAAGAGCTTGTGCATTTATACAATGCCGCGCTATTTTATGTCCTTCCTTCTTTATATGAAGGATTTGGATTGCCGATTTTGGAATCGATGAAATGTGGAACGCCCGTCGTCGCCTCAAACATTTCTTCCATTCCGGAAATTTGCGGAGAAGAAAACGCGGTTTTATTCAACCCCTACGAGCCTGAAGAAATTGCGGAGAAAATTCATCTACTCCATTCAAACCCCCAATTACAAATGAAGCTGATAGAAAGAGGACTGCATCGCGCCACCGAATTTTCTTGGGAAAAAATGACAACAGCGACTTACAATCTAATCACAAATTTGAAATAAATGTTTACCCCTTTCCAAAACTACATCACCAGGGCCGCAAACAAATATGGAATTTCAAAAGAACTCTACGCTATAAAAGTTTGCAACAATTTTCGCGAAATCGTTCCGGAAATGTTTGAAAAAATTCCTCAAGCAAAAGATCATATCACGCCGGCCCACTACAAAAACGGCACCCTCACTGTAAATGTTCCCTCTCCCGCTTGGGCGCAAGAAGTCATCATGCGAAAAGAAAAAATCATCGACGAAATGAACAAAAAATCCGGCAAAAAAATCATCAGAAACCTCTTTACGCAATTGCGAAACTATTGAGTCTTAAAGCAAAGGCATTTTTAAAAGCAAGTAGCCAGCGCTCTTTTAAAAGGCAAAAGAATCATTTGCTTTTTTAGTTACTTCTTTTTGTTTATTTCTGTAAGCACTTTCAAGACGAGGCACGACCATATACCTCGCAGTATCATATCCTGACTCTGTTACGTCGTGGAAGCCAAGCTTCTCCGATAAAGTCCTTCTATAAGAATAGATTATATCCGTTTCCTTCATAATGCGAATATTGTTGGGGTCCAGCCCTATTAGAGCTTTTTCCTTAGGGGGAAGTGGTAAAACTTTTAATTTTTGATCTTTTGATAAAAACACTAGACAGCGAGAGCCCGGGAGGCCGGCAAAAAGTCCAATATCAACAAAGGTTCCAGGTTTATGAAAGGTCTTTTGTACTTCCTCCAATTCTTCAGGCCAAAAAGAAGAAAGAGGAATTTCATATTCATATTTATCGCTCATGTATCGTAAATAAGAAGCCATATCCGGATACCGTTTTGTTCCAGATTCTACTTCGTTTTCAATTTCTTTCATGGCAACCTCCTTGGCTTGATCTTCAGTCAATCCTTTGTCTCCAGTCATCAATTCAGAAACTCTATGATTCACTCGATTTATTATGCTTTCACTTTCAGGAGTGACTCTTAGGGCTACCGGTTGAGATTCAGGACGAGAATCTCCATGGACAAATCCTTCTTTATTAAGGCTATCCTTTACTTCCGCACTTACTTCCTCCCTAGGGTCTGCATTTGGGTTTTTCATAATTTTTAAGTTAATAACAATAATTAATTATAGCACGAAGTGCCGAATAAGTCAATCCTGTGTTAAAGTCCAATACATCGAGGAGGATTCCGGTAGAAGTTTTTTGCGAGCTAATGATACAAAATTTTCATCGAAAAAGGAAAGAGGATTTTTGTATCCTAGAGATGCGTGAGGTCTGTGGAAATTG
>JAQVVS010000051.1 GCA_028698865.1 Candidatus Altimarinota bacterium
GTAGTTGGGCAAAGAAAATGTGCCGCTGTTGTCAAGGGCGGGCTTGCCTAGTAATTCGTAGAGCTTTGTATGCTCGCTTGCTTTTAATGAGCTCCCATCGACGCATTCCCTATAACCTTCAACGGACACTACCTAAATAGGGAAATACTGAAAAAGCTTGAGATTTCTTACTCCTGACCGTCGTGAAATTTCTACGCTTTTTCTCCTTCGTTACGCCAAAGTCTCGCAAAGCTCGCATTGGCTTCACTGCGGATCGTATTTCTCGCTACTTCCTGGTACCCGAGACAGGAGTTGAACCTGTGACCTTCGCCTTAGAAGGGCGCTGCTCTATCCAGCTGAGCTACTCGGGCATAATGCAATTCTTTAGCTAAGGTTTTATACTATTCTTGAGCTTTTATATCAAGTCAATTTGCGTTTTTAAATTACAACAACCAGCTTGAAAATACTCTGCGCTCCTGTAAAATACAGTCATCCTTTATATTTTTGTATGAAGCTTAGAGATAATGAGAAAATTCTAAAAGTTTATCGTCACCACTATACGCCTTTCATATGGATTTCTTTAAAAATCATAGCGTGTTTCGTGCCTCTTTATTTGTTTATTTATGTTTCTAAAAGCTTTTTATCTCCAATGAATTATTTCTGGTTTAATGTGGGATTTTTTATTCTATTCTGTTTGGTTTTTTTGTATATAGCGTTCATGTATTGGATGGATCGGTTTATGATTACGGATCAGAGAGTAATTTTTTCCGATTATAAATTCATTACGGTTCGTCAAGAATCTCAAGCTTCCATAAAAGACATTCAAGATATTACTACGAAAGAAAATGGAGTTTTTTCTCGTCTTAGGTGGCTTGACTATGGGCTACTTCGTATAGAGACTGCCGCCTCCGTTTCTTCGATAATTTTCGATAATGCTCCGGATCCGGAAGGCATAAGGCATTATATTTTTGAAATAAGGAAATCTTACAAAGATAAAAAAAATGATTGAAAGCAATGCTGAAAATATAGATCGAATCGTTACGCCAACTGGCGTTGATCCCGTTTATTTTGAAAATAAACTTCGTCCCGAGACTCTGGAAAATTTCATTGGGCAATCTTCCATAAAAGATAATCTCTCTATTTCGATTAAGGCTGCGAAAAAAAGAAAAGAGCCTATTGACCACGTGCTTCTCCATGGAGCTCCTGGGCTTGGGAAAACCACTTTGGCGGGAATTATTGCCAAAGAAACGGGAGTGAATATCAGGATTACATCTGGTCCAGCACTGGAAAAGCAGGGAGATATCGCTTCCATCATTTCAAATCTTCAAGAAAACGATATTTTATTTGTGGATGAGATTCATAGGTTGAGAGCGGTTGTGGAAGAAGTTTTGTATACCGCGATGGAGGATTTTGGAATCGACATAGTTATAGGAAAAGGACCTTCCGCCAGAACGATGAGAATAAATCTCCCAAGATTTACTTTGATCGGAGCCACTACAAAGATGAGCATGCTTTCATCTCCTTTGAGGGATCGTTTTGGGAATGTTTTTAGGTTGCAATTTTATACCGATGAAGAAATCAAGCAGATCGTTTTGCGTTCCGCAAAAATTTTGGATTGTGAAATAACGGATGAAGCGGCAACTCTTCTTTCTCGTTCTTGCAGAAAAACCCCTCGTATCGCAAATAGATTGCTAAAGAGGTGTAGGGATTACGCCGAAGTTTACAGTAAAAGCATTATTGACGAGAAAGTTTTGAGAGATTCCTTGAATAATTTAGGGATAGACTCTCTGGGATTGGATAGTGTTGATAGGGAAATGTTGTCTGCTATTATTGAAAAATTCAATGGGGGGCCGGTTGGTTTAAATACTCTGTCCGCCGCTACTGGTGAAGCCCAAGAGACAATCGAGGATATTTATGAGCCTTTTTTGATTCAAATTGGGTTTTTGGAAAGAACATCAAGAGGTCGTATTGCAACCCAAAGAGCTCACGATCATTTGAAAGTTCCTTTTAGGTTGATTTAGAATGTTAAATGCTTATAATCCTTTCGAATTTTTAATTTAATGACAATGAAAAAATTTATATTCGCTTTGGTTTTTGTTTTGATTTTGAGTGGTGGTGCTTACTACTATTTGAATTCAATTTCGGAGGATGGAAATCTGGAAGGAAGTTCTTTTGAAGGGATTTTGGCTGAGCAACAAGCTAATGATTCTTACGCTGGAAGTCATTTATTGATTGGGGAAAAAGGAGAAGTCATCACTCCTTTGAGAAGTCTTTTGATAAATCTTTCAGGGAATAATTACTTGAACAATAAAGTCCGTGTTATAGGAAAGGCCAATATTGACGATAATGTTTTTGAAGTTGAAGGGATTTCGATTTTGGAAGTTGTAGATCCATCGAAGCCGGATAGAAAATTTGTGGAATATGAAAATTCGGATCTCGGCTTTGAAATAAAATATTATAGCGATTGGAAAGTCTCAGAAGTCGGGAATGAGGTAATTTTTCTTTCTCCATCGGAAAACGATTCGGTGGATTTGGACAAAATTGTTATATCCCAATCCCCTTTTGAACATAATGGACTGGAATTGAATTTGCCTCATCCAGAAGGATTGGAAATTTCTCCACCAACACCCGAAGATATTTTAAAACACTCTCTCAAGTCTTATGCTGATAAAAATAATCACGGAGACTTCTTGTCAATCTCCGAGAAGGCCGGAAAAGATAAAATACTTTCTTTGAAAATTGTCGGCAAAGGTGAAAATATTGATTACATCTTTTACAGAAGTGGGTTTGTTTATAAAGTTTCATTTGTTGAATCTCTGGCTGGAGCTGTAGCTGAAAATAAGAATATTTTTAACGAAATGCTTTCCGAATTCAATTTTAAAGATGAAGGTGTAGAGGAAGGAGGAGAAGATGATTTGACTGATGAAGCCGAGGATTCAGTCATTGCCGAAGATCTCGTAGAGGATTCATTGTCTCGCTCTTTCGATTATGATTCCGAAAATCTTTTTGATTTTTCAAAAATGGCCGCCTTTGAAAGCTCCATTTATCATTTTTCCGCAAAATATCCTAAAGATTGGTATTACGCAGGTAAAAGAGGCGAAGCCTCAGATGTTTTGCATCATTATGGATTTAGTGATTCCGCTATTAATGAATCTACCGTCGAGCTTGTGGGATTGGATATAATGGCTTCGCATAAAGATAACACTCAAAGTCTTTCAAATTCGATTCTTACGGTCTATGTGAATGTGGACGGAAGAACTTATAGGGTTTCAGGTAATGAGTCTTACAAGAATATTATTTTGGCCATTGCTATGAGCATTACTTCTTTGAGCACAGAGGTGGCTCAGTAGTTTTCATTAAGTAGCTTGTATTACCATTTTTGCTCTCATTGTAAAGAACAATCTCGCAACAGGTATACTTAAAAAGGAGAATTTGTGGTAGAATTTATGGAAGTTTAAAAAGAAATTTAAAATAAAAACATGAACGAATTTAATCATTTCAGTAAATTTACAAAGGAAGCTAAGCAGGCTTTGATTGTTGCTCAAGAAAAAGCTCGCGAATCAAAATTGAATTATGTGGGGACAGAGCATATTTTGATAGGGATTTTAGCTCAGGAAAATTCTTTGGGGGCCTCTGTTTTGCTAAATTTCGGAGTTTCTCTTGAAAATGTAAATCTTGTGCTTAAAACCGTTGGCAGGACAGCTCCGCCGGCCCCTTCAAACGATCCCGCCGGACTTAGTGGTTTTGCAAAAGATGTTATAGAAAAGGCGGTTGCTGCCGCCAAAGAGTTCGGACATTCTTTTGTGGGAACCGAACATTTGCTTTATTCTTTAGTTTCTCAACAAAATACCGCCGCTACAGTGATTTTGGAAAACATGAATGTTCCCCCCTCAAGCGTAAAAGCTCAGATTTTGGAAATATTTGAAAGGGCGAAAAATATGCCTCCTCAAGGGGAGGAAATTGACGGTGTTCCAAAAAATCCTCAAATGATGAATCCTATAGAGTTTTTTCTTGCTGGACTTCATGGAGTTTTGACCGGGCAACAAGGAAATAAAGAGGGCTACAAGGACGCATACAAACATAAAAAAAGTGCCGCTGAAAATGCGAAATCAAATACTCCAGCTTTGGATTATTTCACTACTGATATGGTTGCCGAAGCTAGGGCGAATAAAATGGATCCAATCATAGGAAGGAAAAAAGAAATCGAACGAGTTGTAAGTATTCTTTCCAGGAAAACAAAGAATAATCCTGTAATTATAGGAGAATCCGGGGTCGGAAAGACTGCTGTGGTTGAAGGATTGGCTCAAGCTATTGCAAATGATTCTGTCCCTGATAATATGGCGGATAAAAAGATTTTGTCTTTATCTATGTCTTCCGTTGTTGCGGGAACAAAATATCGAGGGGAATTTGAGGAAAGGATTAAGCAAATTTTGGAAGAAGCCGCTTCTCAAGAAAATGTGATTTTGTTTATAGATGAATTACATACGATTATGGGAGCAGGGAGCGCGGAAGGAAGTTTGGACGCCGCAAACATTCTAAAACCAGCTTTGTCTCGTGGCAAAGTGCAAGTTATAGGAGCTACGACCACTGCTGAATATCGAAAAAATATTGAAAAAGACGCCGCTCTCGAAAGAAGATTCCAATCTGTAATGGTTGAGGAGCCTTCCGTAGAAGAAACTCTTGATATGCTTAGCGGAATAAGGGAATCTTTTGAGGATCATCATAATTTGTTGATTACTGGAGATGCCTTGTCCGCCGCCGTAAATCTTTCCAAAAGATATATAAATGATCGATTTTTGCCCGATAAGGCAATCGATTTGATAGATGAGGCTGCGGCAAAAAAGAGAATTAAAACTGCAAAAAACAATGGAAAAGTTCAAAAACTTCAGAAAAAGCTGCAATCCGTTATAAAAAAGAAGGAGGAATGCGTTTCAAATCAAGATTATGAAAAAGCCGCCGAGTACAGAAATGAAGAATTGGATGTTTTGAAAAAAATAGAAAATGAAAAGGTTGTAAAAATTCCTAGATCCAAAAGGCAAAAATTGACTTCCGATGAAATCGCCGATGTGGTTTCCGCTATGACCGGAGTTCCTGTTACCAGGCTTTTGAAAGACGATATTTCCAGACTTAAAAATCTGGAGAATTCGTTAAAGAAAAGAATCATAGGTCAAGACGAAGCAGTGATTGCGGTTTCAAAAGCGATTCGCAGGTCTAGAGCTGGATTTGCGGATGAAAAAAGGCCGATTGGTTCTTTCATTTTTATGGGACCTACCGGAGTTGGGAAAACCGAGCTTGTTAAAGCTATCGCGGAGGAAGTTTACAACGACAGGAACGCTCTGATAAAAATTGACATGAGTGAATTTATGGAAAGGCATAATACTTCCAGGCTTGTCGGGGCTACCGCCGGATATATCGGATATGATGACGGGGGTCAGCTTACTGAGGCAGTTCGTAGAAAACCTTATAGCGTCGTTCTTTTCGATGAGATCGAAAAAGCTCATCCGGATGTGTTTAATTTGCTTTTGCAAATTTTGGAGGACGGACAACTCACTGATGCAAAAGGAAGGCTTGTTGATTTTAGAAATACCGTGATAATCATGACTTCAAATATCGGAGCTAAAAAATTGACTGAAAAAGCCGCTCCCATAGGATTTTCTACTTCCGATGAAGAAATTTCCAGAGCAGAAGAAGATTTCCTTATAATGAAAGATGAAATTTTAAAGGAATTGAAAGATCATTTTAGACCGGAATTTCTAAACAGAATTGATAAAGTGGTGGTTTTCCACGCTTTGACAAATGATCACATAAAAGAAATCGTAAAATTGCATTTGGATCATCTACAAAAGAGGCTTGAGTCAAAAAAACTTACCATATCCATAAATCCAGCGGCTTTGGAGGTGTTGTCAAGAATAGGGTATGATCCTAAATACGGAGCGAGGCCTGTGAGACGAGCTATTCAGGAGCTTGTTGAGGATCCTTTGACCGAAAAATTTCTTGATGGGAAATTTGAAGAAGGAGATACTGTCAAAATCGTAAAAAAAGGACAAGGAATCGATTTAGCAAAATAGAGCAGATTTTTGTTGACGGCGTGCTGAAAAATGCTTGACTTCTCTTGTGGCGGTGTTTATAATCCGTCCGCTTTTTGGCTTTTAAAGTATTTTATTAGCAAGACCGCTTTACCTCCTAAAAGGCTTATATATTTAAAAGGTCTTGTTATAAAGGGTTTATGAAAATTAAGGTTGTTAGTCCTATTATGGAGGAACTTTTGAAGAGTGTTCCAGAAGTGGAAATTCCGACTCCCGGGTCTTTGTGTGACGGGTCTGTTGTTTCTATTTTTAAAAACAAAGTTTTGGTTGATCTCGGAGGCGGATATACTGGAGTTATTTCTGGACATGAAGCTCATGACAGTTTCGGAACTTTGAAATCTCTGCAGGAAGGAGACAGCGTCACTTCTTTCGTTCTGGAAGAAGAAAATGAAGATGGATTGGTTGTTTTATCTCTTCGTAAAGCAAGTCAAAAGAAAACTTGGAATAAATTTGTTACGGCTTTTGAAACTGGAGAATCTATTACGGTCACTCCTAGTGAAGCAAACAAAGGAGGTCTGCTTTTGAATGTAGACGGAATCAAGGGATTTATACCGGTTTCACAATTAGCACCTTTACACTATCCGCGTGTGGATGGCGCCGATTCCAATCAAATTTTAGTAAGACTTACAAAACTTGTTGGAGTTCCTTTGATTGTTAAAGTTATAAATTTGGATCGAGATGGCGGGAAGTTGATATTTTCTGAAAAAGCTGCGGAACATGAAAAAAGAGGTGAGGCTTTGGATAAGCTTGATGTTGGAGAAAAAGTTAAAGGAAGAATCAGCGGTATTGTTAAGTTCGGTATCTTCGTTACGTTTGAAGGACTTGAAGGATTGGTTCATATTTCGGAAATTGCTTGGGGGCACGTAAAAGATCCTCATGATTACGGAAGGCTCGGAGATGAAGTGGACGTTTTGATTATAGGCAAAGAAGGCGATAAAATCAGCCTTTCTATGAAGAGGCTTGTGCCGGATCCATGGATTGAGGGCAGTAAAAAATATAA
>JAQVVS010000052.1 GCA_028698865.1 Candidatus Altimarinota bacterium
CTCTGCCATCCATCATTTCCGGAAAACCTGTGTAGTCGGAAACTTCCGTAACCGCGACTCCCTCTTCTCTCAAAGCTTTCGCTGTGCCTCCTGTTGATAAAATTTCAATTCCTTTTTCTGAGATTTATTTTGCAAATTCAACAACCCCAGTCTTGTCAGAAACGCTTATTAGCGCGCATTTAATTGGCATAGTAAGTTTTTGTTAGCCCCAAGTAAAACCGAAGCAATTTTAATGGGATAAGGAGAGAAGTCAAGAGGGAGAGGTAATGCCCTTTGATCCTTTGCCTAATATTCTCTCAAAAACTCTGTTAAGTTCTTATGCTGACATAAATTGTAAAGTAGCTGCATGTTCCCCTTCAAAAACTGTGAAAAGTTAGACTCGGCTAGCTTGTACGCCTCGCCTAAAACTGCGCGAACATGTTCGCGCGTTGTTTTCATACCGGATCCCATCCTCCTTTGCTCCATGGATTGCATCTGATTATTCGCCAGAGAGATTTTAGGCCGCCGTAAATTAGGCCGTATTTTTTGATGGAATCGATCGCGTACTCTGAGCAAGTCGGTTTGAATCTGCAGTAGCCGAAAGGGTATTTATGTTTTTGTGGCCCATGATCGAAGGAAAAAGTTTTTTGATAAATCTTAATCAACCAGCAAACAAAATTTTGAGGCAAATTGATGATTGATTTAATGATGGTGAATATTTTTTTCATGCCGAGATTATAGCATATTCCCTTCACATTCATACAAAATCCATATAAAGTGGTGGCGTTTTAAAAATACATTATGAAAGTAATCTTGCTCGCTGCGGGCCGAAGCAAAAGGATGCAGCCAATCAGGGATAAAAATTTTTTGGATTTTCTGGGAAAACCACTTATTCAGTGGCAACTCGAAATGCTATGGAAGACTGGATTTAAAGATGTTGCTGTTGTTGGCGGAAAACATAATTTGGAGGCGATCGCTGAATTGCTAAAAAAGATCGGTAAAAAAGTTGCTCTTATTGAACAAAAAAATCTGGATATGGGAATGTGTGGAGCGGTTTTGGCGGCGAAGAGTTTTATTGGGAAAGATGCGGTAATGGTTTTTAGTAGCAATGATGTGGTGGAAGAAAAAGCTTTCAAAGTGATGCTTAGCGCTTATAAATCTGGGAAGGCTTCGAGTTATTTAATTGGTAAAAAAGTTGATAAATATTTTCCCGGTGGATATTTGAAAAGTGATAAAAAAGGTTTTATTTCTGAAATTGTTGAGAAACCTGAACCTGGAAAAGAGCCTAGTAATCTGATAAATCTGGTGGTGCATATTCATAGCGACTCTGCAAAATTGATTAAGCATTTGGAAAATGTGAAAAGTGTGAAGGATGATCTATATGAAGTGGGATTAACAAATATGATTAAGGATGGGGTGAAAATGATGGCTGTTCCTTATGATGGATTTTGGCAACCGCTAAAATTTCCGTGGCATGTTCATAGTGTTTTCAAATATTTGTTTTCGATTTCCCCGAAGAAACGCGCGAAGTCTGCAAAAATTGCAAAGAACGCGATTATCAATGGAGATGTAATTATTGCAGAAAAAGCGGTGATTTTTGATGGAGCGGTGATCAATGGGCCGGCATACATTGGCGAAAATACGATTGTGGCTACAAATGCGTTAGTTAGAGATAGTCATGTAGGAAAAAATTGCATAATCGGATTTAGCACGGAATTGGCGAGAAGTCATTTAGGGCATGACGTTTGGACTCATACAAATTACGTGGGAGATAGCGTGATTGGGAATAATGTGAGTTTTGGATCAGGAACTGTGACTGGAAACTTGAGATTGGATGAGAAGAATATTTGCGTAGACTTAGATGGAAATAAAATTGATACTCAGACCAATAAATTTGGTTTGATTTGTGGAGATAATGTGAGGGTTGGCATTAATACAAGCCTTATGCCGGGAATCAAGATTGGAAATAATAGCTTTGTTGGCGCTGGAATTGTGGTTCCGGAAAATATTCCAGAGGGAAGTTATGTGAGGGCAAAGTGGGAGCTAAAAATTTCAAAAAATGAGGCTTGTCTTGAAAGCAAAGGAAGAGCGGAAATGAGGAAGAGGATGGAGAAATGAATTTTATTTTTGGTCTTGTTTTTTTGCTAGCATACGGATGACTTCCGGATACCAGTGTTTTTCGAGGGATTGGACTCGGGCTTTTAGGGTGTCGGGGGTGTCGGTGGGGAGAACGGGACAGGATTTTTGAAGGAGGATTTCGCCCGTGTCTACGCCTTCTTCGACGTAGTGAATAGTCATGCCGGTTTCTTTTTCTTTGGCGGCGAGGACGGATTCGTGAACATTCGCTCCGAAGAAATTTTTACCGCAAAATTTTGGAATCAAGGCAGGATGAACATTGATGATTTTTTTCGGAAAAGTTCGAACAAAATCGGCGCTGAGTATGCGCATGTAACCAACAAGAACTATGAGGTCGACTTTTTCTTCGGTAAGAATTTCGGCGATTTCCTTGTCAAATTCTTCACGAGTTTTATTTTTAGGGTCGATAAAAAGAGTTTTATAGCCTTGTTCTTTTGCTCTTTGGAGAGCATAGGAATCGGCTTTATTGCTGATTACTATGGCTAGTTCTATACCATTCATTTTGCCAGCCTTCATTTCATCGATGATGGCTTGGAGGTCTGTGCCGTTGGTGGATGCTAGAACTGCGATTTTGAACATAGGTTGATAGCGTTCTTAAAATTGATTTTGTGGCACTTGGGTGGGATAGATTCCAGCCTGCGCAGGAGTGACAGAACGGGCGGGAATGACAGATACTTAAATTTCCTCGGTAACCTTTAGTCCCAATTTTCTTTTTACATCATTTCCGGTTTTGGTGATAGCGAGACTGCCGAGTGCGGTTTCTCTGAATTTAGAGGACATATTTTTTGCTATGTTATTCATGCTGGAAACAACTTGATCAAATGGAACTTTGCTTTTTATTCCAGACATAGCCATGTCGGAAGCCCCGATGGCGGCCATCGTGCCGATAGCGTTTCTTTTGATGCAAGGGACTTCAACAAGTCCGCCGAGTGGATCGCATACGAGACCGAGATAACTTTTTAGACCGATGGCCGCCGCATCAAGGCACTGTTCCGGAGTTCCGCTACGCATTTCTGTGAGGCCGGCTGCGGCCATTGCCACCGCCGCGCCGACTTCAGCTTGGCAGCCGGCCTTTGCGGCCGATAAAGACGCCCTTTCCGCAATAATCAATCCAATCGCGGAAGCCGTAAACATTCCTTTAAGTAATCTTCTTTTCCCCGCGTGAAAATGTTCTGCGCAACTAAATAAAACTCCCGGAATTACGCCGGCTCCGCCGGCGGTCGGAAAAGCGACTATTTTCCCCATGACTGCATTCTGTTCAGAGACTGCTAATGCATAAGACATTGCGCGAATAGTGACTTTATTTCCCATCATAGAACCCAGCTTCTTCAAGCTATTATACAATTTATAAGCATCTCCTCCCGATCCAGTCCACTCGCTACGATGAGTTGATTTGATTCCTTTTCTCACAGCTTCATACATCACATCTCGAACTGTTTTCATTTGCCCACGAACAAATGCCACTGATTTATTTGCCCTTTCCGATTCATACATTTTCGCAACTTCAGAAATTTCTATTTTATATTTTTTGGTCAATCCAATTAATTCTTCTGCCGTTTTAAATTCGTATTTCATAATTATTGTTGTTTTTGCAATTTTGATAAAGCCCTTACAAAAATCACTCCCGAAATTTTTTCCAAGTCCAAAACTTCCGGCAATAAAATCCTTCTTCCTTCCAGTCCTATTACACTTAAAGTTTGATTTTTATATGAAGTGCTTTCTACTTCAGCTACTCCAATTCCAAGATCTTTGATTTTTTCGGTAAGTTTTTCTAATATTTTTTTATTCTTTTCATAGCATACAACTAGTGACAAGTAACGGCCTGCTCTTCCTTTGATTTTGACCTGAAAATTATCAATTTGTAAAATTTCTATCATCCCTCCTCCGATAGAAGATCCTATCACCGACATTTTATATTTTCCGTTTTCCAAAATAATTTTTACCGTGTTCGGATGCCAATTTTCACCAAGATCTTTTTTTATGAATTTATATTCGATGTTTTTTTCTTGCGCTATTTCAAAAGATTTTTTGATTTGTGGATCACTTGTTTTGAATTTCATCACACCACCCAAAAGCGCGCGATCGGTCGCGTGCCCTTTATATACTTCGCCGAATGATCCATGCAAATAAAACAATACTTTCTTTGGAGTTTTGTTATACAGAGCGCGCGCAAATTGTCCTATTTTACACGCTCCCGCAGTATGAGAACTTGATGGCCCCACCATTATTGGGCCCGCTATATCGAAAATTGAGAGACTTCCCATCTGGTTTTTTTGATAATATTAAACTGACGATTTACATCAATTTATGTTTTTAGTTTATCAGAATAATTTTGAATGTCTATCTGATTTCGCCCAGAGGTTTTAACGGCTGAGAAGGCTCTGCTTCCACTTCCACGGCTTGCGGAGCAAGCGTCTGGACTTGCGCTGGCACAGCCTGAAGAGCATTGTCTTCCACGATTGCTTCCTGCAATTGGGCTTCCGTTTCTTCCGATAAATCTTTTATTTCCGTTACCGGTTCATCTTTATCATAAACCAGCTGAGTAACATTCCAAGCCATCGGAATTTCATGCTTATCGTAAGCCTTTTTAATATTCAAAACCAAATTGCTTTTTATTTTCAACCAAGGCCCTTTCGAATCCACCCAAGCACGAATCTTTATGTCGTAGTTGCTGTCCCCCATTTGATCAACCAAAATCACAGGTTTCGGCTCAGCCAAAACTCCTTTCGTCTTTTTCGCAACATTCATAAATATTTTCACCGCCTTTTCCAAGTCTCCGCGATAATCCACATACGCCATCACCTCTATTCTCCTGAAAGGATTTGAGGTGTAGCTGATTACTTTGTTCCCAAACAAATCCGCATTTGGAACAATAACTTTCGTTCCATCTATCGCTCGCAAAATCGTAACTCTCGACTGAATTTCTATAACTTTCCCCAAAGTTCCTCCTATATTTATAAAATCTCCAACAACAAAATGCCTTCCCACTATTACCATAGTTCCTGCAATAAAATTCATAATCAAATCCTTCAGCGCAAAACCCACTCCAAACCCGACCGCCGCTATAATCGTGGTCAAATCTATCCCCGCAATTTTCAACCCCATCGTCACCCCAATAGTCATCACCGTCACATACGCTATCCTCCCTCCCAAATCTTGTACTTCCTTATGCTCCTCTTCAATTCCCTTTTCCGCCATCTTGTTTTCCACAATCGACTTGAAAATTTTCGCCAAAAAAAATGTAAAAATTATCACCACGAAAGCCGCTATCCAAAGCGGAATTCTAGTAATTATCATTTCTATCAAAGACACCAGTTGAGTTGTAGTATCTTCAGAAATGTTTTTGGCGCCTGTTGTGGCTGCGTATGCAATCATGTTTTATTTTTGTTTTAATATCGTAATATTCTACCATTTTTAGACTTTTATTTCAAGAACTTATCCCCTCTATTCTTGCTAAAACTCGCTTTTTGGGTCAAATTGTTAATGATTTATTTTTTAATCCTTATTTCTATGGAAGCTTTATTTGGATTGTTGAGTCCTCTGTTAATGTTTGTTGTGATTATTTTGTTTGCGAGCATCAAAGAAGTAAAACAATACGAAAGAGGTGTAAAATTCACTTTGGGAAAGTTTTCCGAAATTTTACAGCCCGGATGGAGAATTATTATCCCCGTTTTTCAGAGATTGGCGAAGGTGGATATTCGCGTGAAGGCAGTTGATGTTCCCGATCAGGAAGCCATTACCGAAGATAATATCTCCATTTCCATCAACGCAGTTATTTATTACAAAATAGCCGATGCGGCAAAAGCTGTCATCGAAGTGGAAAATTTTTATTATGCCGTAATGCAATTGGCTCAAACTACAATGCGTAATACTGTCGGAGCTTTTACTTTGGATAATTTGTTAAAAAATCGTGCGGAAGTTGCAAAACAAATCGAAGACGCCGTTGATCAAAGCACCGATCAATGGGGAATCGATGTGTCTTCCGTTGAACTTAAAGATATTATTCTTCCCGGCGATTTAAAGAGAACAATGGCCAAAGTGGCTGAAGCTGAAAGAGAAAGAAAAGCTGTTATTATTCAGGCTGAAGGAGAAGTTATCGCTTCAGACAATCTTGCAAAAGCTGCTACGACTTTGGCTAGCGCTCCTGGGGCTTTGCATTTGAGAACTTTGCAGTCTATCAATGATATTTCTTCCGATCAATCAAACACCACTATTTGGATGGTTCCGATAGAGGCCTTGAGAGCTATCGAAAAAATCGGACAAGCTTTGGATAAAAAATAATTTCCGCAAATGACTAAGCAGTATGGCCTTTTGGCCTTCCCAGCCAAACATTCGTTGTCTCCAGATATTCATAACGCGGGATTTAAGGCGCTGGGAATCGATGCGCGATATGACCTTTTTGAGGTGCCGAAAAATGAATTTGAGGATTTTGCGAAAAGCTTGAAAGACAGTTCTATTTCGGGACTTTCGGTTTCTTTGCCTTATAAAGAAGCTATTATTGACTTTCTTGATTTTGTCGATGATTCTGCGAAAAAAATCGGGGCTGTGAATACGATTTTGAATCGAGATGGGATTTTGAGCGGATACAATACGGATTTTATAGGTAGCAATCGCGCTCTTGGAGGAGTCAATGGAAGTCTTTCCGGGAAGAAAGTTGTGATTTTGGGAGCTGGAGGAGCTGCGAGAGCTGTTATTTATGGGCTTTTGAAGGACGGGGCGGAAGTTGTTGGAATTTTGAACAAGACTTTGGAGAATGCGAAAAAATTGGCTAAAGAATTTTCTGAAATTTTTGGCATAAAAATAAAAGCTTTTTCCAGTGAAAATTTGGCCGAAGAATTG
>JAQVVS010000053.1 GCA_028698865.1 Candidatus Altimarinota bacterium
CGTGTGTTTTTTCTCGCCTTTTATTTCTTTAATTTCACCCAATTCTTTGATTATTCCGGTAAACATTTTGTCGTTTTTGGTTAATGCCCGATGTATATTAAGGGCTTTTTTGTTTGGGGTAAAGCCTTGATTTTAATATTTTCGAATTTCAAGAAAAATTTAGAAAAATTTTAAGAAAATTTAATATTTTTTTAATGTTTTATTGGTATGAAGTAAGTAATATTTTTTAACTCAAATATTATGAGAAGTATCAATCGAGTGGTCCTTATGGGGCACTTAGCCGCAGATCCGGAACTGCGTCAAACAAAATCTGGAGTTGCCGTTGTCCAATTCCCATTGGCGGTGAATTATTTTGTGAAGGCGAAGGATGGAGAAAGGTCGGAAATGGCTGATTTCCACAGAATAATCGCTTTTAGAGGATTGGCGGATATTTGTGATAAATATCTGTCTAAAGGAATGGCGGTATATGTTGAAGGGAAGTTGATGAATAATTCCTTCGAGGACAAGGAAGGGAAAAAGCATTATAGGACTGAGATTGTTGCCGATAATTTAAATATTATCACTTGGAAGAAATCAAAACAGGGGGGAGAAGTATCAATCGAATCGGTTTCCGAAACTGAAGCCGAAGAAGAATTGGTATCGGCATAGTTGTCAGAATGGGGGTGTGTTGCTTGATTTGAATTTATAGAGCACATCCCCATTTTTGCTTTTATCTTTCGTTTTTATTTACTATAATTGTCCACGGTTTTAATATCTTTTTATATGTTTGTTTTTCAATATAAATGTCGTGGGTGTGCTTCCGTTTTTGAACATTTGGTTTTGAGCGGGGGACATGATGAAGTCTCTTGCTTGGCTTGTGGAAGCAGTAAAGTCGATAGAATGTTTTTTTCCGATTTTAAAATCAGATTTGGAGAAGGGGATTGCAAAGGTTGTAGAGGGTGTCCTGATGCAAATATTGGAAAAAGTGAAAGAGTTTCTTTTGATAATTTTTCTAAAAGTTTTGTTTATTAAAATATAAATTTTTAATTCATTCCTATGATAAAAAATAAAAATTTTAAAAAGATTGTTGCGATTGCGATGATTTTTGTTATCGGATTAACTTTTTTCGGATGCAGAAAAAAGGAAGCTGAAATCACGAAAAAAGTTGAAGTTGTGAAACTTACTTATTATAAGCCTTTTGAGGATTCAGAGGCGATTGAGCCTTTGATTAATGAATATATGTCTAAAAATCCTGGAGTTGAGATAAATTTTAGAAAATTTTCGGATTTTGATGAGTATCAAAAAGTTGTTTTGAGTGAAATGGCGGAAGGGAAAGGCCCCGATCTTTTTGCTATGCCAAATTGGTGGTACGCTTCTAATACTGGAAAGATTTCTCCTTTGCCTGATACAATGGGAACCGTTTCGGATTTTGAGTCTGTATTTGCGGCGGTGGCGAGAAAGGATTTGGTTAGAGTTGACGAAGATGGAGCTGAGCAGGTTTACGCGTTGCCTTTGGGGATCGATACATTGGCTTTGTATTACAACAAAGATCACTTTGAAGATAGAATTCCTGATAGGGGAAGGCCGTCCAAGACATGGGAGGGAATCAAAGAAGATGTTGTATTTTTAAATAAAGCAGGTCTAGGAAATTATGCTTTTGATGTTTCAGGAATTGCTATGGGTCGAGGGGATAATATCGGGAGAGCCGTTGATATTTTGTATTTGTTGTTTTTGCAATACGGGGCGTCTTTTTATAACAGTAATGTTTCCGAGTCGACTTTCGCGGCAAGACATGAAGGAGTTTTGACATATCCGGGGTTGGAGGCCTTGAATTTGTATTCGAGTTTTGCCGATCCTTCCAGAAAGCATTATTCTTGGGCTGAAACAAGCGCTGATTCCGATTCGGCAGAAAAAGAAATTGATGCTTTCGCAATGGGAGAGGTCTCTATGATTATAGGGTATGCATACACTTATGATGATGTTGTAAACAGGATAGATGTTTTGAAGGCTAAAGGTGTTCAAACAATGGATAAGAATTCTATAAGGATTACAGAAGTTCCTCAGGTTTATGATCCTGATACTTCAAAGTCAAAAAGAGTGACTTATGCGAGTTATTTTGCCGAAACGGTTTCTAGAAATTGTGAGAGGCCTGATATTGCTTGGGATTTTTTGATATTTTTAACTTCAAAAGATTCTCTTGATAAATATTTCAAATCTACAAAAACTCCGACTTCTCGTAGAGACATGATAGTTTCGCAGTCTAAAGATCCTGTTTATGGGTCTTTCGCAAGGCAAATAGGGTACGCGGAAAGTTTTCCGATTGTAGATTATTTTAGATATAAAGAAATTTTTACAGAGGTTTTAAGGAAAGCTAATGTTGAAGGTGGTGGGAGCAGGACGAATTTGGTTGAGGCTCAGGACGAGATAGACAAGATGTTGCCGAAAGATGGATATGTTAGAAAAAAGAAAGAAATTTCCGATGAGGAAAAAGAAGTTCCAGATGAGGAAAAATAAATTCGGATGAGATATGACTAAATCGAAGATTTATGAACAGTTTTTGTTTGGTAGATAAATTGAAACTTGTCAGCAAGTTTTTTTTCTATGCTTTTTTTGCTGTTTTGCCTTTTCAAATAAAAACTTTGATAATGACTGAGGATTTTTATGCTGGAGGTTTTTTTAATCCTTATTTAAGCCATTTTTTGTATCTCGGGGATGTGTTTTTAATTTTGTGTTTGTTTTTTTTGGGATTGTTTTTTATTTTTTCGAAAGAGAGGCTTTCAAAGATTATCGAATTTGATTTGAAGCTTTTTATTCTTGTCGGGATTTTTTTAGTGACATATGTTTTTTCAGTATTTGATTCGGTTGATAAATGGAATTCGTTTATGTATGGGTTGAGATTTTTTGAATTTTTTGTTGTTTTTATTTTGTTTTCGATTAGTATTTTCACTCCGAGAGTCGCGATTTATACTTTGATGGGGGCTCTTGTTTTGAGCTCTATACTTGGGATTTTGCAGTATATTTTGCAAAATTCAGTTGGATTACAAATTCTTGGAGAACCTGTTGTTTCTGTGAGCGCGCTTGGGGTTGCAAAAATCTCATTAATTGATAAAGAAGTTATGAGGGTTTATGGTACATTTTCTCATCCGAATGTTTTCGGAGGATATTTGGCTATTGCTTTGTTATTTAGTGTTTATTTTTGGAATGAAAATAAGCGCTTATTTACTGCTTTGATCATTATTTTTGGAATTACGTTGGCTCTCACCTTTTCTAGAGGAGCTTTGTTGGCTTTGATTTCGGCTTTGTTGGTTTATTATTCTTTGATTAAGGTTAAAATGTCTTGGAATTATTTTATTTTTGGCATTTTGTTTTTTGTTTTTTTATTTTTTACTTTAGATCTTTTTTCTGTGCTTTCTCAAAGACTTTTTTTTGGTGATTTAAACAGTATTCAGGAGCGGCAACTTTTTTTCACTGCTGCTAAAAATATGTTTTTAAGTGGAGGGGAAATGGTTGGAGCAGGTAATTTTACCGCTGAAATACAAAATTATGTTTCTGGAAAGTTAATGCCTTGGCAATTTCAGCCAGTGCATAATATTTTCATCTTGGTTCTTAATGAAATTGGCGTTTTTGGATTTATGATTTTTGTTTATATTTTTTGGTATTTGTTAAAATCTTTTTCGGACTTATTTAAAAGTGTGAATCTTGGAATGAAAAAATTCTTGGCTCTTTTGATGGCAATTCAAATGATTATTTTCGTTGTTGGAATGGTAGATCATTATCCGATTTCTTTATATCAGGGCCAGGCTTTATTTTGGTTGTTTTTGGCTTTGGGGAATGCTGGATTGACGAGGAATAAATCACTTCTTTAGTCTCAGAATTTCTCTCTTAAGATCGTTTAGTAATAGGTTTCCCGTTCCTCCTTGATGTTTTGATTCTTTCAACATTTCCACTATCGTTTTTTTGTCTATTTTCAGTTTGTTCAAGTTCGCTCCAACTTTTACATATGCGTCTCTAAATGAAACTTTTTCTTTTTTTACCATTTCGAATGCTTTGTGTGCCGCAAAAAGTTCTGGAGTCATGTCTTCCAAAAGTCTTTCTTCGTTTGGTTTTATACTTTTTATTACAACTCCCATTGCTTTTAATGACATTTCTGTATATCGCAGTCCTAAAAATAGAGGTCTTTTTATTTCTTGGCCGTCTCTGTGATATCCGGAAATTTTGTTTAAAATGTTTGTTGTAATTTCGTGCTTGCAAGAAACAACTGTTGCTGTTCTTGCTCTAATCAGTTCAGCGACATCAAGATTTTTTTTCTGAGGCATAATAGATGAACCTGTTGAAACATTGTCAGGAATTGTGAAAAAACGAAATTCTTGAGTTGTAAAAAATAATAGGTCTGATGCCAATTTGTTTAATGTGAGCATTATTTGTTCACAAGCTTCTAAAACCATTCCCTCTATTTTCCCTCTGGAGTTTTGGCAATAAATTACATTATTTTGAGTTCTTTTAAATCCCAAGTCTTTTGAAAGTTTATCTCTATCAAAGGAGAAAGGGGATCCATATCCGGCCCCACTTCCAAGAGGATTTTGGTCTACCAGATTTTCATTTATCGATATTAAAATTCTTACATCATCCAGTAAACTTTCCACGAAAGCCCCGTACCATGTTCCGAGAGTTGTAGGCATTGCTTTTTGCATATGGGTGTATCCCGGCATTGGCATAAATTCATATTTTCTTGCTGAATCCAGCAGAGTATCGGCTAATTCTAGTGTTATTTTTTTAAGAGTATTCAGTTTTTCTTTCATGAAAAGCCTCATTGTCACTAAAACTTGATCGTTTCTTGACCTGGCTGTATGAATTTTTTTTCCTATATCTCCATGTTTTTCGGTAAGGTAATTTTCGATTTTTGTATGGCAATCTTCATCTTCTAAAGTGAGTACAAATTTCCCTTTTTTGTATAATTCTATAATTTCTCTCATTCCTTTTTTTAGCTTTTCCAATTCTTCTTTTGACAAAATTCCGTGGCGGTGAAGCATTTGCCCATACCCCAAAGAGCCCTCTATGTCATAAGGAATTAATTCTTGGTCGTAAATAATATCGTCTCCGGCATTATATTGTTCAACTATAGGATCGATAGAAACTGTTTTTGATTTATACCAAAGTTTTCTTTTTATTGGCTTTGTTGGGATTGTCATATGTTTTAATTTTGTTGAAATAATTTCATTGTTTTGTAACCGTTTGTTGTAGCTATTTTTGCCAGCTTCTCAAGGTCGTAGAGTCTGCATGCACTTGCCAACATTAATATTTCTTCGAATAAATCCCCGTTGTCTTCCGGAACGAAAATGTCTGAAATATTGTCTGTGCCGATTGAAACATTTACTCCGGCGTTAATCAATTCGTCTACTTGAGCTATGCTATTGTGAATAGGGGCAAGTTTATCTTTGTGTTGTTTCATGCTTATAGCTGCTTTTGGGCAAACCGTTATGTTAGTTCCTGTTTCTGCCATTTTTTTGTAAATTCTTTGTCTGTTTGTTTCCGGCTGGGCTGCTACAGAGATAGAATGAACGAAAGTGACTCTTCCTTGCATGTGATTCTTTGCAATTTTATCAAGGAACCATTCGCTGTCTTTTTCATCGGGATTATTTTCTTGGTCAATGTGAACGTCAATATCTTTTCCTGAATTTTTTGCTATTGAAAAGAGGAAATCAGCGTGTTTTTTATCTCCATTTGGCATTTTTCTGTCTCTAGACGGTAGTCCACCTATTACATCGCAAATTTCGCAAGCTCTTTCAAATAAGTTTGTTTTATTTTTATCAAATTCGTCAGCGTTTTCATTTAAAAATCCTTCTAATGGATGCGCAACAAGTTGAAGTATAAATTTTTCTTTGTATTTTTCTCGAACTTTCGCGGCTACTTCGACGACCAGCATGCCTACTACGCTATCCGCGTCAACATGTGTTCTACAAGCGATAATTCCTTGTTCCAAAAAATGTTCAATACAGTAAGTGAATCTTTCCGTTAGGGATTCTTCGGTGTGTTTCTTTTTTATATCACGATTTAAAACCCATTTTTCTTCCATCAACGCCGATGCTTGTTTCCATATGTCGGGAGTTAGAGTGTAGGCTCTGTCTAAATGTGCATGACAATTGACCATTCCTTTAGTTTTTTTTACTTCTTCAAAAAAAAGGTCTTTGAATGGGAAGTTGTTTGGCATTTTTTTAAAAATTAGTTATTTTCTTTCGCTTATATTATTTCTTTTTTCGTAAATTGCAAAATCATTTTATAAATTGTCGATATCCGTTTAGAAAACTTTTTATATCCATCGGGTTTTTCCCTTCGACTTGAACTATTTTTGGGACTATAGATCCTTTTTTTGTTCCTATTTTTAATATATTTTCCGAGATAATAAATTTTCCCGGAGGTGTATTTTCTTTAGATGCTTCAGCTTTTAAAATTTGCAATTTCTTGTCGTTTAAATATGTATATACGGTAGGCCAAGGAGTGTAAGCTCTTATCATATTTATAATTTCATCCGCTGTTTTTTTCGAAAAATCTACTTTTCCATCTTCTTTTAAAATTTTCCTGCAAAAAGTGGCGTTTTTATGTGGTTGAGGCAGTGGAGAAAGGTTATTTTTCATTATATCTTGCAGAACCAATGGCAAAATGATGCTTCCTGTTTCCGATAGGCGGGAGCTCAAACTTTGAAGATTGTCTGATTTGTCTATTTGAATCCTTTTTATTAAAAATATATCTCCATTATCCATTTCTTCATCCATTTCCATTATGGCGATTCCAGTTTCCTCGTCCCCGTTAAGCAGGGCTTCTTGAATTGGAGATGCGCCTCTGTATTTTGGCAAAAGGGAAGCGTGAATGTTTATACATCCATATTTTT
>JAQVVS010000054.1 GCA_028698865.1 Candidatus Altimarinota bacterium
AATTTATTTTTTGCAACGAAATAAGCGGTTTTTTCGCTATCTAACGTTTGAGTTAGAGATGCCAAAGTTCCTTCGTTTTGCAAAATTCCAGCCTGCGCGGAAAGATATTTTTGCCATTGAAGATAAGAATAAGCTCCGACAACTCCCATCAAAACAATGCACAGAAAAGCATAAACTTTTTTCTGAGTTGATTGTCTTTGGGCCAGAATTTTATAAGATAATTTTTGCATATGATTTATTTTTTATAATGTATTTTTAAAATTCTTAATCGACAAACATCGGATCGTCGGGTGGCAATTCGCCGTATTCTTCTGCGGTTTCCGGAGCCACAGACATCCCCATTGCGGCTTGAAATTCCATGTTTTCATCAGGATTTTTCAGCCGAAATGAGATCCGCAAATTTGAAGTGTATCCTTCCCCAAAGTTTCCAGACTTGCTAAATGATCGCATTTCCGCATTTTCAAATATTTTGGATTTGTTTAAAGCATCTATCAAATTTGAAATTGTGGTGAAAGTCGTGGTGTCGTTTTTTCGAGTTTCTCCGACCACGGAAATTTGTCTGGAATCAGTCTCAAAAGAATAACTTGTATAACGAATTCCGCCGTAAGAGTCATAATTTTCCTTTGTGTAATTCGGATCGGCGATTACGGTGATTACATCGATTTCATTGATGATGTCGGACCATTTTATTCGAAGTTCTTTGATTTTTTGGATGATGCTGAAATCATTTAACGCAAGCAAATCAATCAATCTGATGGCATCGTAAAGTTCTTGATCTGATAATTTTGATATATCGAGCATAGTCATTGTCTGTCTTAGTATTGAATTATTCACTAAATTTCCCGCATACAGATAATTTTTGTATTCCAATTTCGCGGCGGAGTCTTGGCTGTTTGCGAATTCGGCCGATTTTTCTTGAAGTTTTCGGACGGTTTCACTTACAAATTTCTGACTCGGATCGAGAGTGAGCCCAAATTCATTTGGTTCTTCTTTAATTGTGACGAGAGGAGCGCTCAAAGGCATCGTGATTTTATCGCGAGTCGCCATAAATGATTCGGTGATTGCGGATCTGGAGTCAGCCATGGCCTGTTTTGCGCTATCCCTTTCGGATTGAGAAGCCGCGGGACTTCTGGAAATTTCATAATTTTGCAAGAAAGAATCAGCTTCGTAGCTAAATTGATCAAGGTGAGACTTCGCTTGTAAATATCTAAAGAAGTTTATATTTGATTGAGCCGAAATGATTTCTTGGTTTTTTGAAGAAAGGTCGTTTGCCAAATTCGGGATATCGAATCTTTGATTTACCACCTGTAAATGATTCGTCAATTTCAATGAAAAGAAGCCGACCGAAGCGATTCCCGCCAAGACCAAAATCCAAAAAAAGCTTTTCAGTAAAAACAAAAGCGCACTTGTAGGTGGAGCGGTTTCTTCGAGCAAGGATTTGTCGATTTCCGGAGCGGTATCAAGCAAATTTTGGTCGTTAATTCCCGTTTCGGACACCAGATTTTTTATGAAATCTGAATCATCCGATTGTGATGTAGCGTTTACCACATCAAAAGGATTTATTTTGTCCTCGGGATTAAAATTTTGATCCGCCATATGTTTTGTTTTTATTTTTATATTTTATATCCATATATTTTAGCATTTTTTGACCATAAGGTAAAGAGTAAAGGCTGGGGAATAAAAAAGGGGCGTTCGCCTAGGCGAACGCCCCTTCCTTCAAAATCAGCTAAAAACTATTGTAATTCAACAGTAGCTCCAGCTTCTTCCAATTTTTTCTTCATTTCTTCAGCTTCAGCCTTATCAACACCTTCTTTCAAAGGCTTTGGAGCGGCATCAACTAGATCTTTTGCTTCTTTCAAGCCAAGACCTGTCAATTCTCGAACTACCTTAATAACAGCGATTTTTTGTCCACCTGCGGAAGCAAGTATGACATTTTTCTTTCCGCTTCCGGCATCTTCTTCGCCTCCTGCGGCAGCGCCTCCGGCAGCTGGAGCAGCAGACATCATCATTGGAGCGGCGGCTGTAACTCCGAATTTTTCTTCAAGAGCCTTCACAAGATTAGCCAACTCAAGAACTGGCAATTTTTCAACCAAATCCATGATTTGTTGAGCGTCCTTGCTGAGCTCTACTTTTGTTTCTTCAGACATGATTATAATGGTTATGAATTATTATATGATTAAAGCTATTAAGCTTGTTTTTTGGCGATAGAATCCAAAACTCGCACAAATCCAGACATCGTTCCATGAAGTACTCCATGAAATCCTTGGATCGGAGCTTTGAAAAGGTAAACCAATTTCGCAAGAAGCTCTTCTTTCCCCGGAAGGCTGGCCAATTGCTTTGTTTCTTCAACGGAAAGCACTTTTCCATCCAGCAAAGATCCTCTCAGTTTCAAAGAAGTATTTTTTTTGCTGAATTCGAAAACCAATTTTGCGCCACTCACTTCATCCTCCATAGAGCAAACAATCGCAACCGGCCCTTCCAAAACATCTGCCGGGATTTCATCGTAGCCGACTTCTTTCGCGGCCAATTTAATAAGAGTCTTTTTTGCGACTTGATAACTCACTCCTTTTTCCCTCAAATTACTGCGAAGTTTTCTCACTTCCTTCACCGGCAACCCCTTGTAATCCGCGAAAACAACGGATTTTGCGCTTTTCATCTCGTTTACTAGCGCGTCTAGAATTTCCTTCTTTTGATCTTTTGTTAACGGCATGGTGTATAAATTAAAAAAATCTCGATTCTGTCATAGAGGTCGAGATTATGTAGTTTTAGCTTATGGGCCAAATTTGTCATTCCTGTACCGCAGTGCGGGAGGAATCTAACTAAATGTAGTCTCGGTAGGTCTTATTGATGCCTACTATCTATGACGGGGACATTCTAGCGTGAAATTCATCATTGTCAAATTGTTTTTTGGACAAAAGTTATATATCCTTCATTATCGTATTTTATCTTGAAACGAGAAATTCCTTCAGTCTCACTCCCAAAAGTCAAAACAGCTGATAATTCCATGTAATCTCTAATCATTGCTTTAGCAAAATTTCCTATAGAATCATCTTCAACATCTCCATAAACTCCATCAAAATATTGTCTTCTGACTACACAGTGAGGCAGCAAATCCGGCAAAAAGTCTCCGACACAAGGAGTGAGTTCCCCTATATCGACTATAGGAATAACGATCAATCCTTGAGGGAACTGAGCCGAAGTGGCAGTAAGTCTCACAGAATTATAAGCGCCTCTTGGAGTGATAAAAACTCCGTTACGAGCTAATCCTCGGATTTCTTGAGGAGATTCATAAGTTATTCCACGACCCCCTATGTGTCCAACGTCTTTGCTTGCCGACTCCATAGCTGCATCGCTGTTCGGAGAAAAAATATCAAAATTTTCACGAGAGTGTGTCATTGATAAATCTTCTTTCCGCCAATTATCCAAAACGCTCATGAGGGATAATCGCACATCATGATTCCCGGCAATTTCATAACATGGGGTTTTTGATAATTTAGGGATTTTTTTCAATTTTTTCGCTAAATCTCCAACTTGTTTTTCGTCCAACATATGATAAAGGCTGAATCTCACATTTTCAGATACGCTGAGCAAATTTTCCGCCCATTCCAGACTTTTTGGGTCGTCTGAAATTTTTGTGGTTACATGTGGATCATAGTTGCAAGTGTCAATTATAAAACGATGAAGATCGGCGTAATCCGGATAGTCTTTGGGATCGGAAGCGTGATAAAAAATAGGAGTGCTTCGCTCAAAAAAATCTTTATATCTGGAAATTAAATTCTTTATATATCCCGGCTCAAAATGTTCCCTGACTCCATGAACTGCGTCAAACATGCATTTTGGACAAGCGCCGGAACATCCTATGCTTAGTTGAATTGCATATGTTTCAAAAATGATAATAGCTAAATCTTTATTCGAAAATCTTTGGTCTAATGCGACAGGACGGTATTTTAGAGCCATTTCATCTAGGGCTCGTCTGGATGATTCATTCATCCATTTTTGCCAATAACTCAAGAGAGGTAAAAGGAAATTTGAAAAATTTTCAGGATCGTTTTCAGCCAAAAATCTTTCAGCGGAGTTAGTTGAGACAAGTTTGTCAAAAAGCTCGCTCAATTGTCTCGGATTCATTCTTGCCATAAATTCATGATCGAATTTTTCTATCTCGCCTGATTGTGATGACGGCTTGTTCATAAAAAAGGTCGCCATTATCACTAAAACAGCCTTAATAAGTCAATAGATATTTATAATGGCAACTAAAAATGAAATCTGCTATTCTAAATATCGAAAATTAACCTCATTTCCCATGGATTTATTAAAAGACTTGAAATCTTTTCTGAAAAAGGCCAAAAAACCGCTTGTTGTGATACTCGGCCCCACCGCATCGGGCAAAACAGCTTTATCGATAAAAGTAGCGAAAACTCTCGACGGCGAAATCATTTCCACGGATTCTCGCCAAATTTATAAAGGAATGGAAATCAGTACCGACATTGTCCCTCCGGATAAGCAAGATGGGATTCATCATCATCTTTTATCAATAACAACTCCAAATAAAACAATCACTCTGGCAGAATACAAAGAAATGGCTCTGGAAGCGATAAAAAACATATATAAAAGAAAAAAAGTTCCGATTTTGGTTGGAGGAACGGGCTTATACATAAGTGCGATTACGGAAAATTATGATGTTCCAAAGATAAAACCGAACACAGCTCTCCGCAAAAAATTGAATGAGGAGGCTGAAAAAAAAGGAGTTTCCGCGGTTTATGAGAGGCTTTTAAAACTCGATCCACAGGCCGCGAAAAAAATTCATCCGAATAATCTTCGTTATGTAATTCGCGCGATAGAGATAAATATGGCGAGTGGCAAAAATAAAAACGATAAAAAAGCCAATCCGATGTTTGATGTTTTTATGGTTGGAATTTCTTGGCCTCGCGAAAAATTATATGAAAGGATAAACCAAAGGGTTGATTTGCAAATGGAAAGAGGGCTTTTTGATGAAGTTAAAGAGTTGATAAAGAAAGGATATAAGGAAAATCTTCCAGCCATGACTTCACTCGGGGTAAAAGAAATAATTCCACATATAAAAAACAAGAAAAAATTTCCATTCGAACAAACAATAGAAACTTTAAAGAGAAACACCCGTCGTTATGCGAAAAGACAAATGACATGGTTCCGCAAATACAAAGATGTAAAATGGCTTTCTCCGAAAGAATTAGGGGAATTGATAAATGAAAAAAGGGTGAAGCTCGAGCCGAAACCGAAAGCGATGGTGATGAAAAAGTCGGCTGAAAAAGCGGCAAAAAAGGTGGTTGCAAAAAAAGTTGCACCAAAAAAAGTTGCGAAGAAAACCGTGCCAAAGAAACTGGCAAAAAAAGTTGCACCAAAAAAAGTTGCGAAAAAACCCGTGCCAAAGAAACCGGCAAAAAAAGTTGCGCCAAAAAAAGTGGCGAAGAAAACCGTGTCAAAGAAACCGGCAAAAAAAGTTGCACCAAAAAAGGTAGCTCAAAAGAAACCCGCCTCCAAAAAAACCACCAAAAAGAGATAAAAAATGCCCAAAAAAACATTCAAAGATTTATGTGATTTAGCCGCTAAATTACGGTCAAAAACCGGATGTCCGTGGGATAGAAAACAGACAATCGAAAGCATGTTGAATTGCATAGAAGAAGAAGTGGAAGAAGTCGCCCAAGCAATCAAAAAAGGAGACAGGGAAAACTTGAGAGAAGAACTCGGAGATGTTTTATTTCAAGTCGTGATGATTGCCCAAATCGCGAAAGAAAAAGGATATTTCAAAATGGACGATGTAATAAAAGACATAGATAAAAAAATCAGAACAAGACACACTTGGGTTTTTGGAAAAGACAAAGCGAAAACGGCAGAGCAGGCATTGGAAATGTGGCGAATTAATAAGGAAAAAGAAAAGTAAATATTCGAAATTAAATATATGTCCTTTCTCGGAAAAAAATGGATTATTAGGAACCCCGATCAAAACAAGGATCCGCTAACAAAAATTCTGGAAAACAGAGAAGTGGAAAACATAGAAGACGGAGCGGTTCTTCATGATCCTTTTTTGTTTGAGGATATGAAAAAAGCGGTAGAGAGAGTGAAAAATGCGATACAAAAACAAGAACGGATTATCGTGCTGGGGGATTATGATGTTGATGGAATAAGTGGCGCGACAATATTGATAACAACTCTGCGAAAAATGGGGGCGAATGTTTCGTACAGGCTTCCGCATAGAGTAAACGACGGGTATGGATTGTCTGGGAAATTTATAGATGAATTTATTGAAAAAAATGTGAATTTGTTGATAACTGTAGATTGCGGGATTTCAAGCAACAAAGAAATTAAAAAAGCGAAAGAAAACGGAATCGATGTGATTATTACAGATCACCATACTATTCCCATAGACCAAACGACTGATACTGTAGCCATTTTGCATCCTCAGAAAAAGGATTCCAAGTATCCATATAAAGACCTTACAGGAGCGGGGGTGGCTCTGAAATTTGCGCAGGCTTTGATGATTGATGAGCATGGCGAAAATTTTAATAGTGAAGAATTTGACGAATTGGTGGCGCTGGCTTCGCTGGGGACGATAGCGGATTTGGGTCCTTTGAAAGGGGAAAATCGATGGATAGTGAAGAAAGGTTTAAAAAATTTATTGAATACGAAATCGAGAGGGCTCAAGAAATTGATAGAGCTTGCCGGGAAAAAAGAGCAGGAAATTATAGATTCGTACACTATTGGGTTTCGCATCGCGCCTCGGATAAATGCGGCTGGACGAATAGGGGATCCGTATTTGGCTTTGAGTCTTTTATTGCAAGGAGAGGATAGTGAAAAGGTGGACGGGCTTGGTCAGCAGTTGGAAAATTT